>CAXDSX010000001.1:0-45898 GCA_963992075.1 uncultured Pseudomonadales bacterium
GAATGATTTGTAGCGACGAGCTGGTACGCAAGAGGTAAGCGCTGCGTGCACCGAGTCAAAGCTGCTGGTGCTCGATAGTCTCGAGACTGAGACGGCGGAGCATGCCGCGGTTCTGATGCCTGCATCAACCTACGCGGAAAGCACCGGGACCTACGTCAACTACGAAACCCGCGCGCAAAGGTTCTACCAGGTGTTTGAGCCCGACAACGACATTAGACCGGCTTGGCGTTGGATAAGTGACGTAGCTGCTGCACTCGGCTCAACGGGTGTGGGTTGGGCCAACGTTAACGACCTTGTTGAAGAGTGTGCAGCCGCCACCCACGGGGCGCTCGCTACTATATCTCCAGCGTCTGACTACCGCGTTGAGGGTGGCACTCGAATTCCACGTCAACCCCATCGATACAGCGGGCGCACGGCAATGCGCGCGCAAGTATCCGTGCACGAGCCGAAAGCAACGGTGGACGATGAAACGCCGTTCAATTATTCGATGGAGGGACAAAATCTCGGCAAACAAGACGGGGCTGCGGTGCCGTTCGTGTGGTCGCCCGGATGGAATTCCAATCAGTCAGTATTTAAGTTTCAACAAGAGGTAGGCGGCGCGCTCCTCGGCGGTGACCCAGGCGCACTCCTCGTCGAGCCTAACTCGGATTCGGATGATGCGTTGCGGGCGGTGAAATTTCGAGAGATCCCGGATGCGTTCGCCGCCAGCGATGGAATGTTGGTGGTCCCGGCGTACGCGATCTTTGGAAGCGACGAACTGTCGAATGCATCCTGGCCTATCGTTCAACGGATGCCGGCGCCGTTTGCTCTGCTGAACGTTTCCGACGAGAACAAGCTCGGCGTTCAAGCCGGAGCAGGGGTTTCAGGGCACGGATTAGGTACCAGTCTCGAAGTTGTGATCGATGACCGAATACCGGCCGGATTGGTGGGTATTGTTCAGGGACTGCCTGGTACTCATACGATGCCTACCGGGCGTATTGAGTTATCGGTGGATTCAGATTTTGTACCACGGCCTGGGGGCCCTCCCGACGTGATTGTTAGAGGCTAATGGAGCTCCCGCCCAACATCTGGTCCTACCTGCTCATTCTGCCGGTTGCGGTCGGCACGCTGGTAACCGCGCTGATTCTGGTTTGGTGGGAGCGACGATTGTTGGGCTGGTGGCAAGATCGAAAAGGGCCGAATCGTGTTTGGCGTTGGGCCGGTGGTTTCGGTCAAGCCATCGCAGATGCAATCAAGCTCCTTGCCAAAGATGACTGGGTACCCCCCTTCGGGGACCGACTTTTTTTCGTTCTGGCCCCCGCGATTGTTGCCGGGTCCATGTTAATGGCGTACGTCGTTGTTCCTTGGGCACCGCGAGACTCGGGCCTCATCATCACCGATTCCAATATCGCGGTTCTTTGGTTCCTGGCGATGTCATCGCTCGCCGTCTACGGCGTGCTCCTGGCAGGGTTCGCGAGCAACAATAAGTACGCGCTCTTGGGCGGTCTCAGGGCGGCCGCGCAGATGGTTACCTATGAAGTGTTTATGGCCTTGTCGCTGATGGGCGTCGTGGTGCTGGCGGGATCATTTAGCCTACTGGACATCGTCGAAGATCAGACCGAGTTATGGAACGCCGGGCCGCAGTTTGTTGGCTTCGTGATTTTTTTGCTTGCGGGGTTGGCCGAGACTCACCGGCTGCCGTTCGATTTACCGGAAGCGGAACATGAACTAACCGCCGGGTTCCACACCGAATATTCGGGTATGAAATTCGGCTTGATTATGGCCGCTGAGTACCTGGGGTTAATCATCACGTCTGCCATGATCGTCCTGTTGTTTTTCGGTGGTTGGCTGTTACCGCCTGTGTTGCAGACGTTGGTACCTGATGGCCTGGCCTCGACGCTGGTCGGATTGGGTGTGTTTGCTGCCAAGATTATCGTGTTTATCAATTTCTTCATCCTGTTGCGTGCTGCGATACCAAGGCCGAGGTACGACCAACTCATGTCGTTCGGATGGAAAATTCTATTGCCGTTGTCTCTCGTTAACGTACTCGGGACGGGTGCGTGGATGTTGTGGACGGGCTAGGGGTGCAAGAATCATGATTAGCCAACTGCGAACGATCTGGACCATATTGCAGCACACGCCCGGATTTCGGCGTCTTTTCGGCATGCGCAGCGAAACGGTTCAGTACCCCGAAGAGATGCCTTATCAAGCGCCGAGATACCGTGGTCGAATCGTGCTTACACGTGATCCCGATGGCGAAGAACGATGCGTTGCCTGCAATTTATGCGCGGTCGCGTGTCCTGTTGATTGCATTGCTTTGCAGAAAACCGAAAAAGAAGAGGATGGACGTTGGTACCCAGAGTTTTTTCGTATTAACTTTTCGCGCTGCATCATGTGCGGCCTTTGCGAAGAAGCGTGTCCCACCTACGCGATCCAGTTAACGCCCGACTTTGAGCTATGTGAATTCGATCGCACCAACATGGTGTATGAGAAGGAACATCTCCTCATCAGTGGTCCGGGCAAATACCCTGAATACAGTTTCTGGAACGTGGCCGGTAAAACCATTGATGGAAAACAAAAAGGTGATGCACAGAACGAAGCGTCACCAACGAATGTTCGGAGCCTGTTGCCGTAGTTAACGCTAACGAATAAACAAGATGGAAAGTCTTTTTTACATTGCTGCCGTGACCGCTTTGGCGTCGACCGTCTTGGTCGTGACCGGCAAGAACGCTTCTCACGCGCTCATTTACTTGATTGTTTCGCTGCTATCAGTGGCTGTCATTTTCTTTTTGCTAGGGGCTCCGTTTGCGGCAGCGCTGGAGGTGGTCGTATACGCGGGAGCGATCGTTGTGCTGTTTTTGTTTGTGGTGATGATGCTCAACCTTGGGAAAGGATCGGTAGCGCGCGAGAGTGCATGGTTGCGGCCAAGCATGTGGGTTTTGCCGAGCCTGCTTACAGTCCCTCTGTTTTTAGGGTTGGTTTACGTGCTGAGTGGTGAACCTGTGCAGACTGGGGGCGTCATGGTGGGGCCGAAGGCGGTGGGTACTCAACTTTTTGGACCCTATCTTTTAGCCGTGGAGCTCGCGGGAATTCTCCTGCTTGCCGCCCTCGTCGGTGCATACCACTTGGGACGGCGTTATCTATCTGAGCGGCGGGAGGAAGTGTGAATTTCGCCTTGTCGATACCGCTTGAACATGTATTTGTGCTGGCCGTGGCCCTGTTCTGTGTGGGCCTCACGGGCGTTTTGGTTCGACGAAACGTGATGTTCGTGTTGATGTCGCTTGAAGTCATGATGAATGCGTGCGGTCTTGCTTTCGTTGCAGCGGGTGCTCGCTGGGCCCAAGCCGATGGGCAAATCATGTTCATGTTCATTTTGGCGTTGGCGGCAGCCGAGGTTGCAGTAGCCTTGGGGATCGTCCTGCAGTTATCACGTCGTTTTGACAGCCTCGATGTCGATGCGGCCGACGAGATGCATAGCTGATGGACGCGCTTTGGCTAATACCGACGTTCCCGTTACTGGGTTTCTTGGTCCTATTTTTGTCCCAAGGTAAATTGCCGAAGATCGTGGTCGCCCTGGTTGGGGCGGGTTCCATTGGACTTGCGGCGATTGGTACGTTGGTGGTGGGAAACGCCTTCCTGGAAGCTGGGGCTGAACCCCAATCGCAGCTGTTGTGGACGTGGATGCGGGTGGGCGATTTTGTTCCCGAAATACGTTTGTATCTCGATGGTCTAGCGCTTGTTATGACCGGCGTCATCACCGGAGTTGGTTTTTTGATCCACGTCTATGCCACTGGTTACATGTGGGATGACCAGGAGGAACCGGAGGGATTCAGCCGATTTTTCGCGTACATGAATTTATTTGTGTTCGCGATGTTGATGCTCGTTCTAGGCGACAACCTGTTGGTACTTTTCCTTGGGTGGGAAGGCGTTGGTTTGTGTAGCTATTTGCTGATCGGTTTTTACCATCGAAATCCAGACAACGGCTATGCAGCACGAAAAGCGTTTGTCGTGACCCGCGTCGGGGACACCTTCATGGCGCTCGGATTGTTTCTGTTGTTCCGGGAGCTTGGCACGATGGAAATCCAGGCCTCGCTGGCGGCCGCGAATACCGCTTGGCCCGAAGGTTCGACGATGGCGACGATCATAGGGTTACTGTTCTTGGGTGGCGCGATGGGGAAATCGGCTCAGGTGCCTTTGCAAACCTGGCTTCCCGACGCGATGGCGGGACCGACCCCTGTGTCCGCACTTATTCATGCGGCCACGATGGTCACGGCGGGTGTCTACCTCATTGCCCGGATGCACGACATTTACGTTATTTCGCCCGAAGCGCAATTTTGGGTCGCTGTCACAGGATTGGTCACCTTGTTTATTTCTTCATTTACCGCGCTCGTGCAGACCGACATCAAACGGGTGCTCGCGTTTTCGACCATGAGTCAGATCGGATACATGATCATGGCGCTTGGCGTCGGCGCTTGGTCGGCGGCCGTTTTTCATCTGATGACCCACGCATTCTTCAAAGCTCTACTGTTCCTCGCCAGCGGTTCGGTGATCCTTGCGCTGCATCATGAGCAGAACATGTTCAAGATGGGAGGGCTTTGGAGGAAACTGCCTATTCCGTTTGTCAGTATGTTGGTCGGTTCTGTCGCGCTCGCTGCATTGCCGCTAACGTCGGGTTTCTTCAGCAAGGACGCCATCATGTTGACGGCGGCCGACAATCCTTCGGCGGGGATGGTCTTTTGGGGCGGTGCCGCCATTGCTGCATTCATGACCGCGCTTTACACGACACGGATGATTCTGCTGACTTTTTTCGGCGAGGAAAAAACCAGCGCTCACGATTCATCAAGGTGGAACATGAATGGGCCGCTCATCATTTTGTGTGGTCTCGCGCTCGGCGGCGGTTGGTTTGGGTTAGGCGTTGTGTCGGGGGTGTTACCCGATGGCGGCATGACGTCGCATGATCACTTCTCTCCGATTGCACTGGTGACGATGGCAATACCGTTGCTGGGGATCGTCGCCGGATGGTTTGTGTTTGGTACCTCGCGGGGCGATTCGATACAACTCCTCGGGACTGAGTTCGCCGAGAATGTACGCCGGTTTTGGTACAGCGGATGGGGGTTTGACTGGCTTTATGATCGGGTTGTGGTCGTTCCGTTCGTCGCCCTTGCAAGGATGAACAAGAACGACTTTGTCGACCTGGTGTTCAAGGTGGTTGCCAGCATCACCCGCGGTGTCCATCACGTCCTGGCCGTCATCCAAAATGGTCGCCTCCGTTGGTATGCATGGAACATGGCTCTGGGTTTGGTATTGGTCTTCGCGGTCGTGATGTGGGAGGTGCTTGGTTGAACATCCTTGTCCTCATTGTGGGACTGCTTTCCGCCGGGGTTGTTGCCGCGTTCTCTGAGCGGGTCCACAAAAATGCGCCTCGTTGGATTTCCTTGATCGCGTTTGTGGTTGCGCTTATCTACACAACCAGCGCGTGGTTGGATGCAGGATCGGGGGCCGAGGAATACGCGAGGCAGGTGTTTCCGTGGATTCCACGGTTTGGCATCCAGGTCTATCTCGTTCTTGACGGACTGTCGCTCATGCTGGTCGCGCTAACGGCGTTTCTCGGCATCGTCGCGGTTGTGTCGTCTTGGTCGGAAATTAGTGAGCGACACGGATTTTTCCAGTTCAACATCCTTTGGGTGATGGCGGGCGTGGTGGGTGTGTTCTCGGCATTCGATCTGTTCCTATTTTTCTTTTTTTGGGAAGTGATGCTCATTCCCATGTACTTCCTGATCGCGATATGGGGGCACGAGAACCGAGGGTATGCGGCAACCAAGTTTTTTCTGTTCACCCAGATCAGTGGCTTGTTGATGTTGTTCGCGATTTTGTCGTTGGTGTACTTCAATTTCGACGCGACCGGAGTCGTGACGTTCGACTATTTTGAACTTCGGAGCGTGCCGTTGGATCCAGGCGTCGCTTGGTGGCTGATGTTAGGTTTTTTCGTTGCTTTTATTACGAAGCTTCCGAGCGTTCCCGTCCATACTTGGTTACCTGACGCGCACACGCAAGCGCCGACCGCGGGCTCCGTGATTCTTGCTGGTATTCTGCTGAAAACGGGTGGTTATGGCGTGATTCGGTTCGCGGTCGGCCTCTTTCCCGAAGCGTCACAAGATTTCGCCTCGGTGGGCATGCTGCTGGGTGCCCTGAGCATCCTTTACGGGGGCTACATGGCGTACAGCCAAAGCGATTTTAAGCGCTTGGTTGCATACAGCTCGGTCGCACACATGGGATTCATTTTGTTGGGCGTGTACGCGTTCAACGAAATTGCCATGCAGGGCGCCGTGATCACCATGGTTGCTCATGGGTTCTCGACCGCGGCGTTGTTTATGTTGGCAGGAGCGCTACAGCAACGCCTACACACGCGCGAAATGTCGAAAATGGGGGGGCTGTGGGTGCGTGCACCGCGGATGGGCGCGATGACGCTGTTTTTTGTGGTCGCTTCTGTCGGAATGCCGGGGCTCGGAAATTTTGTTGGCGAATTCCTTGCCTTGCTTGGCGCTTTTCAAACGCACGTACCGCTGACCGTCGCAGCAGCTATCGGCATTGTTGTGGCCGCAGTGTACGGCTTGTCGCTCATGCAACGGGCGTTTCAAGGCGCTCCGAATCCTGACGTTGGCGAGATTGAGGACTTCGGCGTTCGAGAAATGACGGTCATGATCTTGATGATGGTGGGGTTGGTATGGCTCGGTGTGTACCCCCAACCCGTGCTCAACTTGTCAGCACCATTCATCACTTCGCTCGGGGTGGCAGGGCTGTGAGTCTTGCATGGGCTAATGCGGTGATGCCCCACCTCGTGCTGACGGCGGGTCTTATGTTGTTGTTGCTCGTGGTTGCGTTCCGGCGCAGTCATGCGCTGGCGATGGCATCGACGGTCCTGATTTTAGTTGTTGCTGGCGTCCTAATCCCTCAGTCGCACGCTGCTGGGAGCAGCGACGTGTTTGGAATGATGCGCGTGGACGGCTATGCCCAGTTCTTCACTGGACTATTTTTATTCGCTGCCATCGTTACCGTATTGATCTCGTTTCGATATCTCGATCGCCGAGCGTCGAATTGTGAAGAGTTTTACATGCTCATCTTGACCGCCACCCTGGGGGCGATGGTCATGGCAGCATCTTCGCACTTTGCGACGTTGATTTTGGGACTCGAGATTCTATCGATTTCGTTGTACGCGATGATCTGCTATCCGCAAGAAGGCAAACTTCCTCTCGAGGCTGCCGCGAAATACCTGGTCCTATCGGGCGTTGCCTCGACCACGATGTTATTCGGTATTGCCCTCATCTACGCGGCCTCCGGTTCGCTGAGTTTCAGCGCATTGGGACAACCAATCGATAACCAAGGCGAAAACTACTATTGGTTAGGCCAGGGAATGCTGGTTGTTGGACTGGCGTTTAAGCTATCCCTCGTGCCTTTCCATATGTGGACGCCCGATGTCTATCAAGGCGCGCCGGCTCCGGTCACGGGATTTCTCGCAACCGTGTCCAAGGGCGCTGTTTTTGTCGTGCTGCTGCGATACATCGTGATGTCGGATGCGCTGTCGAACTCATCCGTTGTCGTGGGAATTTCGGTTATCGCCATGGTTTCGATGGTCGTGGGTAATCTCCTGGCGCTGTTGGAGAAAAACATTAAACGGATATTGGCTTTCTCGTCGATTGCCCATGTCGGTTATTTACTGATTGCGCTGCTGGTCGTCGGTGCGTTGGATGATCCGGGGATCGCTCGTGAGACAACGATGGTTTATCTGGCCGGTTATTTTCTGATGACCTTGGCGGCCTTCGGCGTGATTAGTGCGCTTTCGATTTCGTCGAGCAGCCAGGACAACGAGCAGCTAGCGGACTACGAAGGTTTATTTTGGCGCCATCCAGTGCTCGCAGCAGTGTTGACGACGGCGGCTCTCTCGTTGGCGGGTATTCCCTTAACGATGGGCTTTATTGCCAAGTTTTACCTTTTTGCCGCGGGTGTTCAGGGCGCGTTGTGGATTCTGCTCTGGGCACTCGTGATTGGTAGTGCGATTGGCATTTACTACTACCTTCGAATTGTCTTTACGATGACCCGGAGCGAATCCAGCGACGCGCCGGCGACAGCTAGCGATGTGCCCATGGAGACGGTGGTGACGGCGGGGGTGTTAGGGGTGGCCGTGATTCTCTTCGGTGTGTATCCGACCCCACTGATTGAGTTAGTGCGCAGCCTCATTGGCACATTCGGGGCGTGATTACGGCGAGACTGGCGGTGAGCTGAACGGGTTTGAAGGGGACAATGACATGACGATTCGAGTACTTTTTCCGCGGACGGGTCGAGACAATCAAATCGAAAGTGAAGCACTGGGAGAAGGCGTGACGGGCGAGTTTTGTCGTGGCTTCGACACCGTGACGGAGGAGCAATGGCGTAACTGCGACGGCGTTGTTGGCGGAAGCGTGCCGCCTGAGGTGATGGATATGCTCGACAACTGCCGCATTTTCGTCAAACCGGCTGTGGGGTTTGACGACGTTGATCTTGCTGCATTCGGTAGTCGCGGTATTGCGGTCAGCAACACGCCTGACTATGGAACCCGTGAGGTTGCTGATCACGCTATCGCGCTGATGCTGACGTTAACTAAAAGCATCGCCTTTCATGACGAGTCGCTGCGTGCGGATCCTTTGGGCAACTGGCGCCCGGCGTTGAACCCGTTTGGTAAACGCATGGCCGATTGCACGATGGGCATTGTTGGCCTAGGACGCATTGGGACTGCGGCCGCGATGCGTGCCAAGGCGTTCGATATGGACGTCACGTTTCACGATCCGTACAAACCGAACGGTTCGGAGCTCGCGCTCGGTATTCGTCGGTCTGATTCGTTAACGGAAATGTTAGCTGAGTCAGACATCGTGAGTGTGCATGCGCCGTTGAACGAAGAGACCACTCATCTCATTGATGCAGAGGCCCTCGCGCACGCAAAAAAAGGAATCATTATTGTGAATACGGCGCGAGGTCCAATCGTCGATATCGATGCTCTGCATGATGCGATGAAAGATGATGTGGTCCTCGCCGCCGGGCTTGATGTTCTGCCCGAAGAACCGGCAAAGCTTGACCGTCCATTGATCGCCGCATGGCAAGCGGATGAAGACTGGATTCGTCACCGACTTGTTGTCACGCCGCATTCGGCGTTTTTTACCCCGGAGAGCATTCGCGATATCCGGGCTTTTTCAGCGCGAACGGCGGCGCGATATTTACGAGACGGTAGACTCGAAAACTGCGTTAACGAAGGCGTTCTCACTGCTCGTTAACGGTCTTGGCAAAACACTCGGGCGGATTTCGTCTTGGGGCAACTTGCCGCGTTTAGGCGGGGGGTGGTAACAAGCTCGCCAATATCACGAGAAGGGCGACGATCATTAACGGCGCGGTGTAGCTGGTACCGCCAATTTTCAACAGGTGGGATTTTTGTTGCGTCACATCGCCTGGGAGCGCTCCTTGAACCAACTGGATTCGACGTTTAACCCAGTCGTAATAGAGCGCGTTGGCTCGTAGCGGGACGTAGACTAGTTTAAACGCGGCTAGCAGGAGCAATTGGACGGCGACACCGATGTCGGGGTAACCCATCCGCACGATCTGCGCGGTAATCACAACGACTAACAACGACACGAGGATGACGATGCCAGCCCAGCGGTATTGTTTGCGGTACAAGAACCAAAAAACGTCAAGGAATACGACGGGCCAGTGCCAGGCAAGCGGCGTGTATCCTCTTTCATCAGCGCGTTTGAAGTACGCGAGATAGTACTTGGTGTTGGTCGGGCCGATAACGTCGGCATACAGATCGTCACTCGGCGCGTTCATATGGACCTTGTCGCTAGTTTTTCGGAAAAGTGCCACAGTCGGTCTTGTATTTCTTCACTCAAGGCGGTCGCGTTGAGGGCTGCACGCCGAAGATTTTGGTCGTAATAGCCACCGCTAGTCTCCGCAAATTCATCGGATAGTGCCAATTGGATCGTATTTTCAGCGCCTTGTTCTGGTGAACGCATGACGCGTAGTGCGCTCCCGAGTTTCATACCCCAACGAAACAGCTGATTGTCGCCGCCCAGGTTGGTTGCCACGACCCCGGGGTGCAGGCAATTGGCCGCGATGCCGGTCCCGCGCGTCCGACGATGCAACGCGAGGGTAAAAAGGATGTTGGCGAGTTTGGATGTTGCGTAAGCTCGGAGTCCGGCGGGGCCGTTGGGGTTGAGCGCTATCTCGAAATCCGATGAGCCACTTCGATAAGCCGCGGAGGCAACGTTGACCACTCGGCTGGCACCAGCACTTTCGAGGGTGGAGCGTAGCCCCGTCGTCAGCAAAAACGGCCCTAAGTGATTGGTGGCGAACGTTAATTCGATCCCATCGGTGGACATCGTCCGTTGACGCGTCACGATGCCCGCGTTGTTAATGAGCAGGCAGATCTTGCTCGAGAGTCCACGAACTTCGGCCACGGCGTTGGTTACCGAATCGATCGATGAAAGGTCGCAGCGCACGATCTCAATCGCGTGGTTGCCGGTTGATTCAGTGATCGAAGTCGCTAAGGTTTTGGCTCGTCGTAGGTCCCGGACCAACATAATCAACCGGTAGCCCGCTGCAGCGACACGGTTGGCCGTTATCGTGCCTATGCCGTGCGTAGTGCCGGTAACGACGGCCGTACGCACTACGTGACGACGTCCAACGCGCCGCCGTCGATGCGGATATTTTGTCCGTGTATCGCGTCCGCTTTTTCACTTGCGAGGAACGCGATGAGGTCGGCGACCTCGTCGCGCCGAACGATACGCCGGATAGGGATATCAGCAGCAACGTGGGATTCGACCTCTGCCCAAGTATTTCCCCAACCCTTAGCGCCGCCTTGACGCATGTACGCGTCTTGCACCTCGGGCGTCAAAATCATGCCGGGCGAAACTAGATTCACTCGGATATTAGTCCCAGCCACTTCTTTGGCGAGACTAACGGTCATGGTGGCAAGGGCTCCTTTGGCGGCGTAGTAGTGTGGATTGCGCGAACTAGGTCGAGTAGATCCGACCGTACCCAAATTGATAATTCGCGCTCTGTTCATGACCTTCATGTCGGGCAGAAATGCTTGGATGAGCCGTTCCGCTGAAAGAACATTTTTTTGGTAGAGGTCGACCCAGTCGGTTGAACTGAGGGTTTCCCATCGTCCCGATTCTGCCGTGCCGTAGTTGTTCACGAGAATTTCGGGCGTCGATTTGAGCTGCTCGATCAGCGTGTTAGTGCCGTCGTCGTGGCAGATATCTCCAAACACCGGATAACCTCCGCGGAGTTCAGCCACGGCGTCGTTCGCCTGGTTCTCAGTGAATCCGTGCACGGCGACGTCGCCACCTTCCTCGATAAACCGTTTTGCGATCAACATGCCGGTGCCTCGATGGCTCCCGGTTACAAGTACGCGCCGACCTGAAAGCTGCAAATCCATGGAAACCCCAACATGCCGGTGTCTGTCAGAATACACTGTTGCTGTGGAAATATGGCCGGTCTCGGTTTTTCTCGCGGCGGTATTCCTTGGCAGTTATGTCCAGGGAATCACCGGGTTCGCGTTGGGCGTTGTCGTGATGGCGATCGTAGCAGCGGCGCGAGTTTATGACGTAACCGTCATGGCGGCAGTCATTAGTTTTCTCGCGTTCGTCAATGTCGGTATCGCCCTTTACGGCCGTATCAAAGACGTTGATTGGGGCCTATGGCTCAGTCTCTCGGTAGGACAAATCATGCTGATCGGCGTGGGCGTCTGGTTATTGGATCTGCTTTCCAGCAACGCCGTAAACGTTCTGTATTTGATTCTGGGTGCTTTTATCGTTGGTGGTAGCGCGTCGATGGTCTTACGGCCAAAAACACGCTCGAAGAGATCACCTGTATGGACGTCGGTAGCGGCGGGGGCAGGTGGAGGACTTATTGGCGGTATGTTCGCTGCGTCGGGACCCGTGATCGGTTGGTTTGCGTACCGCCAACCCCTTCCGGTGGCGACCGTGCGAGCGACGCTGCTGGCTGGCTACCTTGTCACGACAAGTACGCGTTCGCTGCTGGTGGGGTTCGGTGGAGGTCTATCGGAGATCGTGTGGCAATTAACCGCGCTGGGGTTGCCCGTGGTTGCGCTGGGAACATGGCTAGCTCGTCGTCACACAGCGTCGATAGAAGAAGGGAACGTCCGTCGCACCGCGTTTGCGACGCTCATGCTGTTAGGGATCGGAATCATCGCATCAGCCGTTTTCACTTTGACTCAAACCTGGAGAGTCTAAATGGACTGACGCCGTGCTTTGTCCGCCTTGGCCATCAGCCCGAATAGATCTCCTGCTTTTTCTGTGGAACCGAATTCTCGATACAAGGTGGCAACGTTGATCACAATTCGTTCAGCGTCACCCCAATTGTCATAATCGGTGAGGGATATATCCATCGCCGCCTCGTACACGGGCAGACCGGCTCGATAGCGTTTGTTGGCTTCGTCGCGGATATACACAAGGTAGTCCCTAACGGCTTTCACACCGCGTTTATCGGTAATGGGCCCATGTCCGGGTACCACGGTCTCAACGTCGATTCCGAGCATGTAATCGCATGCATCGATCCAATTGGCGACAGGACCGACCCAGAGGATTGGGTGCCCTTCGATAAAGAGAATATCGCCGGTGAAAATGAGCTTGTCGTCAGGGACATACGCCAGAATGTCGCCCTTGGTGTGGCAAGGGCCAACCTGTTTTAACTGGACTTGCTTATCCCCCACGAAGACATTTAGCGTCCCTTCAAAGGTTCGTGTCGGTAGTGTCGGCGTGATGCCTTCGAAGTCGAATGCGCCGAAACAATGCTGTAGGAATTCGCCGACTTCACCCAAGTCGGGTGCGCTACGCATCATAGTTGCGAGTCGATCGGGCGATTCCTCAGCGAGCTCGGCTGCGGTGGCCACGGAGGAAATGATTTCCGCGCCATGAACGAGTTCGTTGCCGTTGCAGTGATCGCCGTTTGCATGTGTGTTGACGAGCGTGTTGAACGATTGCGTCGCGTTGGGTTCCGCCCGCGACATGGCGTTCAGCATCTCCTGGGTGAGTTTGAGGTCGAAGAGGGTATCGACAAGGAGCGACTCTTCACCATCGACAATCAGGCCAGCGTTACTCCAGCCCCAACCGCCGTCCGGCTGAATCCATGCGTATCCGCCGGATCCAAGGTCATGTAATCCGTGAGTGAATGGCCTGATGGACAAGTTCATGTGGACCTCCTATGCGTTCTCCGGAGCCGACACGTGCCCCAATGTGGGTTCGTATCGCACGGCGTAATCCGCTAGTTTAGCGTGGTCGTGGACAATTTCGATGACATCCGTCCGTATCAAGATTCTGAAGTCGTTGGCGTGGTGGAGCGCTTGATTCGGGATCCCGATTTGGTAAACAGTGCCGCGGCTTTTCTGGTGCCGCGCTGGCACCGCTTTCAACCGGGTTCGGCTCGGGTATTTGCCCGTCAGATACTCCGTCGACGCACGCGGGAATTAACCAGCATTAACGACGTGCAGGTGATGCTGTCGACGTACTTCGAACACATGATTCGTCGGACCACGGACGGTTTCTCGTGCTCCGGTGTTGAGCGTTTGGATCGCGACTTGCCCTATTTGTTTGTGGCCAACCATCGAGACATTGCGATGGATTCTGGGTTCATGAATTACGCCCTCTGGTCGAACGGCCTAGCAACCTCTCAGATTGCCGTCGGAGACAATCTCTTTAGCCATGGATTTGAATCGGACCTGATGCGTCTCAACAAAAGTTTTGTAGTTGTTCGGAACGAGAAGGGCTTAAAAGCCCAATACGCGGCCGTTACCCGTACGTCGACGTATATCCGGTCGACCCTAGACGCGGGCGATTCGGTGTGGATAGCCCAACGCGAAGGACGTTCGAAAGATGGGTTTGATCGGACCGAACCGGCCATTCTCAAGATGTTTATGCTTGCCTATCGGAACGACGCTGACGAAAGCGTGTCGAGTTGGTTGAGGCAAGTGCAACTGGTACCCGTCGCCATCTCGTACGAGGTGGATCCGTGCGCAGGGATGAAAGCTCGAGAACTCTATTTGACGGAACGTGATGGAAAATATGAGAAGCGCGCGAATGAGGATCTAGAGAGTATCGTCGCTGGCATCGTGGGGTTTAAAGGCCGTGTCCACTTAAATTTTGCGGAACCCATTTGCCAGGATTTCGAGAGCGTTGAAGCATTGGCCGCAGAGATCGATGAGCGAATTGCCGGTGGTATTGAGTCTTATCCCACCTACCATGAAGCGGAAGGTCGGCTAACCGGTCGAGCGAGTCCTGTCGGACTGGATGGTGAAGTGTCCCGCGCCTTTGAAGATGCATTGAATGCGTTGCCGGACCGCCAACGACCTTTCTACTTGTTGCAGTACGCCAACCAAATTCGCAACAGACGCGAGCTATTGGCGGTTGACGATTCGTAAAATCAAACCGAAAGAGGGGGTTCGTCCAACACCGCGAGTTGCTCACGGAGGCTCAGGACATGGTCAGACCAATATTTGATCTCGTTGAACCACGGAAATGCAAGGGGGAAGGCGGGGTCGTTCCAGCGTTTTCCGATCCACGCTGCGTGGTGAATCATTCGGAGGGTTCGGAGCGGCTCAATCAGGTCGATGGTCCGAGTGTCGAACGAACAAAACATGGAGTACGCATCAAGCAGGTCAGAGAGTGTGGACTCCTGTTCCTCGCGGTTT
The DNA here is from genome assembly GCA_963992075.1 of uncultured Pseudomonadales bacterium. Taxonomy (GTDB): domain Bacteria; phylum Pseudomonadota; class Gammaproteobacteria; order Pseudomonadales; family Azotimanducaceae; genus UBA11889. The sequence continues at coordinate 14,711 of CAXDSX010000001.1, forward strand.
CCTGACAGCAGCATCCACAAATCCTGAATCGGCGGTCCTGTCTGCGTGTCGTCGAAATCGACGAAATTAGGCGCTTCGTAACGCCACAATAAATTGCCAAGATGGCAGTCCCCGTGAATACGGATACCGGTGGATCGGTTTTGAAAGACCGTATCGATGCGATCCATTAAATGCGTGGTGGTGGACTCGTAAGCGTCGATGAGCTCTGCTGGAATGAAATCGGAAGAGAGCAAAAACGTGCGACTTTCGTGGCCGAGACGCTCGGTCGACAGCGAAGGACGGTGCGTGAACTGTCTGGCCGCGCCGGCGGAGTGAATTCTACCCACGGCGCGACCCATGACCGAAAGCACGTCTCGATCTTCGATATTCGGAGGACGCCCAGCGCGCCTCGGAAAAAGAGCGAATCTAAATTCGGCGTCGGCAAGATGAAAGAGTGTTTGCCCATCAAAGGGTAGAGGCGCGACACAAGGGATTTCGTTGTCCAAAAGCTCCTGCGTGAAGTCGTGTTCTTCTCGAATACACTCGTCTGACCAACGATCGGGCCGATAAAATTTTGCAATGATGGGTTCGTCTTCTTCGATGCCCACCTGATATACCCGATTTTCGTAACTATTGAGTGCGGTAAGCGTCCCGTTGGTCCGATAGCCGAGAGTCTCGATGGCATCGAGAATGATCTCGGGGGTCAAATGCTGGTAAGGGGTATCCGTCAACCAAACTCGCGGCTCCCGCCCGTGGTCTAGGGTCGACGGAAGTGTAGCCAAGCGATCTCGATTCGTCACTTGCGTACGCGATCTGATTGCCAAGGCGATCTCACGTTAGCGCCAAAAGCGTGACCCAAGTTGGTTATTATTCGCGCTGAAAACCGATGGGGCCGGGTATGGATTATCAGACGCCGCTGCGCGACATGCGTTTCCTCATCAATGATGTCCTCGACTTTGAAGGTCACTTTGCATCGATAAAAAGTGACGCGTCCGTGGAACTAGTCGATACCATCCTTGAGCAATGCGGACGATTTGCGGAAAACGAATTATTCCCCTTGCGTGCTTCGGGGGATGAGGCCGGGTGTTCTTGGGAAGACGGTGTGGTCACGACGCCGGCCGGGTTTGCCGAGGCCTATGCCACCTACGTCGAGGGTGGTTGGTCTTCCATTGCGGGGAATCCAGCGTTCGGTGGTCAAGGATTGCCACGGTCCATCAGTCTTTGGATTGAAGAGATCATGGCCAGTGCGAACATGGCGTGGACGATGTATGGGAGTTTGTCGCGAGCTGCGATCAATGCCATCGATTCGCACGGTTCTGACGACCTGAAGTCCACGTTTTTACCGAGTCTTATTTCGGGAGCCTGGACTGGAACGATGTGTTTGACTGAGCCGCACTGTGGGTCTGACGTCGGGTTGCTGAACACGCGCGCTGAACCCCACGCGGACGGTTCCTACCGTATTAGTGGAACCAAAATATTTATTTCCTCAGGTGAACACGATCTTGCCGACAACATCATCCACCTGGTCCTCGCTCGGCTTCCCGACTCCCCCGCAGGTACCAAGGGAATTTCGTTATTTGTGGTGCCGAAAAAATTGGAGGGCGAACCAAACCGTGTTGTTTGTGGTGCGATCGAGGACAAGATGGGCATCCATGGAAATGCCACCTGCATGCTGCACTTTGAAGAGAGTCGCGGCTACCTGGTAGGAGATGCCAACGAGGGTATGCGGTGCATGTTTACGATGATGAATGAGGCGCGCATTCTGGTGGGGACCCAAGGGGTATGTCTGATGGAGTTGGGTTATCAGGCGTCTCTTCAATACGCGACCGAACGTTTGCAGATGCGTTCTTCCTCAGGACCGAAATCCCCTGAAAAACCCGCCGATCCGATCCTCGTCCATCCCGACGTGAGACGCATGTTGCTGACGCAAAAAGCGTTCTTGGAAGGTGGTCGGGTGATGACGTATTTCGCGGCCCAACTTGCCGATATCGAGGATCGCGGTGACGAAGAGGATCGGGTAAGCGCCGGGCGCCTTCTCGATCTAATCACGCCGATCGTGAAGGGATTCGTGACAGAAACCGGCTTTGAAGCGGTAAATCATGCATTGCAAATCTACGGCGGGCACGGGTTTATACGCGAGACAGGTATCGAACAACTGGTCCGAGACGCCCGTATCACTTTAATTTACGAAGGTACTACCCAAATCCAAGCGCTCGATCTTCTCGGTCGAAAAGTCGTGATGAATCAAGGCAAAGCGTTGATGAGTTTTATTGAGATGATTCGGGCCGAAGCCGATTTGCAGTCGGATGGTCCGTTTGCTGCCAAGTTAAGGGAACATGCTGACGAGTGGGGTGAGCTTGCGTTGGGCGTTGGTGGCAAGGCCGCGGGAGATGCCGATGAGATTGGCGCTGCGTCCGTTGATTTCTTGATGTACAGCGGGTACGTCACGCTGGCCTACTTTTGGGCACGCATTGCGCGTATTGCGAGTAGCCACGAAGACGACGCTTTTATGCGCGGTAAAGTGAAGACGGCCCGTTTCTTTTTTGATCGTCTGCTCCCGAGGGCGAACGGCCACCATCGGGCCGCACTATCGGGTGCGGACTCGTTGATGGCCGTATCGGAAAACGAATTCGGTCACCACTGATGTTGTCATACGCGCCGCCTACAAAGGACATCGAATTTGTCCTCTATGACCTCTTTGACGCGGAGGCCGAGTGGGCACAGATCCCGATGTTCGATTCCTTTGACCGAGATGTCGTTGCGGCCATTTTGACGGAATGCGGGAAGCTCACACGCGATGTCATGGCGCCGCTATCGCAATCCTCGGACGAGGAGGGCGCACACTGGAACGACGGCGTTGTGACGGCCCCTGAAGGCTTCAAGGAAGCGTACGATGCACTAGCGACGGGCGGATGGTTAGGCGTGTCGGGGAATCCGGCGTTTGGCGGACAGGGCCTGCCGAAGATGCTGACTGCTTCGCTTGAAGAGATGTTCTGGGGAGCCAATACCAACCTTTGGCTATATGCGACGTTAACGTTGGGGGCAGCTATTTGTGTGGACGTCCATGCCGACGAGGCGACGCGCCGCCTCTACCTGCCAAAATTCTATAGCGGTTCGTGGACCGGAGCGATGGCTCTCACCGAAGCGCAAGCTGGGACGGATCTTGGGCTCATTCGAACACGTGCGATTCCGCATGCCGACGGCAGCTATCGCGTCACCGGAACCAAGATTTTCATCACCAGCGGTGAGCATGACTTGGCCGAGAATATTGTCCATCTCGTGCTCGCAAAATTGCCCGATGCGCCAGGCGGTAGTCGCGGTATATCGCTTTTCCTGGTTCCAAAGTATCTACCTCGGGACGATGGATCGCTCGGACAGCGCAACGGACTTGAAAGTGCGTCAATTGAACACAAGATGGGCGTTAAAGGGAGTGCAACGTCTGTGATTAATTACACGGACGCAACTGGGTACCTGATTGGAGAACCCAACCAGGGCCTTGCGTGCATGTTTACCATGATGAATTACGAGCGCTTGTCGGTTGGTATTCAAGGGCTCGGACTCGCCGAGCGAGCGTATCAGGCGGCTTCGTCCTACGCCAAGGAACGTGTTCAAGGCCGGATACCGGACGGCTCGACCGCTGAGCCCGCGGCCGCCGATGCCATCGTTGGGCACCCAGACGTGCGCCGAATGTTGTTGACGCAACGCGCATACAACGAAGCTGGCCGAGCGTTTTCTACGTATGTGGGGTTGCAGCTAGACCGAGCGAAATATGCTTCAGTTGGAATAGTTCAGGCAAAGGCCGCTAGATTTGTCGACCTGCTGACCCCTGTTGCTAAGGCGTTTATGACGGATCGAGGTTTGGAGTGCACGCTGCTCGGGCAACAGGTATTTGGAGGTCATGGGTATATTCGTGAATGGGGTGTTGAGCAACTCGTTCGAGACGTTCGTATCGCTCAAATCTATGAGGGGGCTAATGGAATCCAAGCGCTAGATTTAGTCGGACGTAAAGTTCTAAAAGATGGCGGGGCGACGGTGATCGAATTGATCGACGATATTCGCCAAACGGAAGTGCCGGAACGCTACGCTGCTTCTTTGGACGAGGCATTAAGCGCTTGGCAAGAAGTCACGCGATGGTTGTGCGATAACGCGCCTGCGGACAGTAATCTTCCGGGGGCGGCCTCAGTCGATTATCTCGACATGACGGGTCATGTCCTTTATGCGTGGTTATGGGCCCGCATGGCGGGCGTCTCCGATAATTCGGATAAACGTTACGTCGCAGATTATTACTTCGCCAAACTGCTGCCTCGGTACTATGCCCTCGACGCTTCGATTCGCAGTGGTTCGACGAGCCTCATGGAACCGGTGTCTGACTGGTTCTGAATCATCCTATGGATGGGGGCCTCCACTGGTGCTTATCGAATATTGGAGACGATGCTCTCAAGAAAAGCGATTGCGCCATTGCCCGCGAATCCCGTCAAATACGTGACCCGCTCGCCTTCGAACCGCGGATCCGTCTCGAGTTGTGGGACGTTTCCTTCTTGGCGTAAGCGCCAGCCCCTTTGCTCCGCGATAAACCATTCTGGATGGCTGAGCCAGGCGATGGCAGCAGAGTCCCATGGATGAATACCGTCGTCTTCTGGAAAACGATCGAGCCAGAAGTTAAGCCAATCCTGAGAACGTTGGTAGCAGTGCAAGCCGATGGGGCCTTGCTGCATGAGCGGGCGTAGGTCCTGAGCCGTCAGAGTCACCTGACTCGTTAATTCAAATCCCGCGAGCGCCACGCTCACTCCGCTTCGCAGAAGGTCATCGGCGGCCCGTGCATCGTTCTCGAGGTTGAAGTCATTGACGGGCCCCGTATCGCCAATATAGAACGACCGGCCTTGTGAACGCCCCGCCACGATGACGACTGATTCGATATTTTCGAGCCGTTCTGGGTAGCGTCTAATGAGAAGTCCAATGTTGGTCAGTGGCCCGATGGCAGCAATATGGAGGCTTTGGGTAGCTAGCTGCGATGCCATGAATTCGACCGCATCGTTGGTTCCCAAATTCGTTGCAGATGCAGCGCCTGACGCGACTGGTATCGGTATGCCCTTTACCTGAAGTAATTCTTGCGCCGTTTGATCGACCCGGTCCAATGGCGCGTTACCGTAAACGGTGGTGATGCCGAGTAGGTCGACAGCGTCGTCGTTGATTGCTTGGATAATTGCGAACGCATCGTCGATATCGCGAGGGCGGTCTTCATGCACGACGCCCAGCGCGACGTCCGTGTCAATAATAAGGTTCATACGTCCAGAACCACCGAAGTTGCCCATTCGATCCACTCGGAGATTTGAGCAGGTCGGTTTTCGGGTAAGGGTAGTTTCGCCACGCCCCAGAGTCTCCTTAAAACTTCGATGCCAGCGAAGCCCAGGGCAAGACGCAAGTCGAAGGGTTGGGCCGATTGGTAGTGACTAAGCGCATTTCGAATCGCAGCATCGTCCCGTCCGGCAAAGGCCAAGTGCGCAGCAAATACACCGAGATCGAATTCCGCCGCTCCAGCAAACGCGAATTCTGGGTCGATGACACGAATGCCTTGGGTCGTCCGCAGCCAACTGCCTGGATAGTAATCGCCGTGAAGTAATGCTGCCCCGTCGCTCAAATAAACGTCTCCAAGGTCTTTCGCGCGCTTAGCAACACGGCTTGAACCGTTATCTTCGAAAGGGATTTCAAAGATATGGGCATGATTGAGTGTTCGCATGTCCCGGTTAGTGAAGAGCTTCGATTCGACTTGTACTTGGTGTAAGTCGCAAAGCCATGAAAGGAGCTGTGGGATATCAGATTTGATCGGCGTACCGCTGTATGCATCGGTGCAATCCGACGCCGGCCCGAGATCCTCAAACGCCAATAGATGGTGCTCGGGCGCGTGCCCGAGAAATCTTGGCATCTTGGTCGCTATCGGCAAGCCTTCGAGGGCTTGATAAAACGAGGCTTCGACGCGATCCCGATCGATTGGCGCTGGAATATCGGGATATTTAGCGACGAAGGGAACGGACTGTTTCAGAACGATGGAATCCGCGTCGGTGACGATGCGGAGGGTTCGGTTCATGTTCCCCTCCCCCGCGACTTCGGCCAGCCTCAAATCGCCGTGAAGCCACCCACGATCAATGGAAAAGTCCAGGATCTTTGTAGCGTTGGCAATTGATAATTCCATCTGGCGCGATTCCTAGGGGATAGTTGGTACTGGGCAACGCCAAAAAAGAACGTTCCTATCCTGGGTCGGATGTCCGATCATGCAGAGAGTTGTCGGCTGATCTTGTCGTAGATGCCGCCAAAACCGCCGTTGCTCATAATGACGACATGACAGGTATCTCCAACTCGTGCGCCGATTCTCTCGACGAGTCGATCGAGATCATTCTCGACGGATGCCGCGGTTAGGCTGCCGTTCACCAACTCGGCCAGGTCCCACTGCATGTTTTCGCTGCGAAACCACACGACTTCGTCTGCTGGAGCGGTGCAATGGCAGAGATCGTCACGCAGCGTGCCGAGTGACATCGTGTGTGTTCGCGGTTCGACGATCGCCAAGATGTGTTCGTTGCCGACGTGGTTCCGAAGGCCTTGAAGCGTCGTACGAATCGCGGAGGGATGGTGAGCAAAATCGTCGTAACACTTCAACCCGTCTTTCTCTGCAAAAAGCTCCATTCGCCGTTTGACGCCTTCAAATCGACTCAGGGCTTCGATGGCTAGGCCGGCGGGAACACCGGCATGCCGAGACGCGGCGATCGCCGTCAAAGCGTTTTCGACATTGTGAGCGCCGAGTAACGACCACTCGATCGATCCCAGGTCGGTGTTATTTAAAGCGACGGTAAAACGACTTCCATCCGGTTTCATCGTGGACGCGTGCCACAAGTCGCCGTTGTCTGAGTCGATCCGCTGCAATCGGTTTTCTTGTAGCGCTACAAATCGAGAGACGGGAGTCCAGCAGCCTTGCCTCAACACCTCGTCGACGGACGATGACTGCTCTGGGGCAATGATCAATCCATCGCTGGGGACGGTGCGGATGAGGTGGTGGAACTGAGTTTGGATGGCGGCGAGATCGTCGAAAATATCGGCGTGATCGTATTCTAAGTTATTGATAACCAAAGTCTTAGGGCGGTAGTGGACAAACTTAGAGCGTCGATCGAAATAAGACGTGTCGTATTCATCAGCTTCAACCACAAAAAAAGGACTCTTCCCGAGGCGTGCCGACGTGCGGAAGTTCCTTGGCACACCGCCGATTAGAAAACCGGGGTTCAGACCGGCGTAATCTAGAATCCACGCGACCATGCTCGTTGTCGTGGTTTTTCCGTGAGTTCCCGCGATCGCAATTACCCATCGATCTCTAAGAATGGTTTCACCGAGCCATGCGGCACCCGAGGTGTAGTCGAGATTTTGGTTAAGCACGAATTCCACGGCGGGATCGCCGCGTGGGAGTTTGGCATTACCAATGACGATTTTATCGGGCGTTCGATCAAGGTCTGATGGGGCGAAGGCTTGATGGACCGTTATCCCAGCACTCGCGAGCTGTCCACTCATCGGCGGATAAATGGGGTCGTCTGACCCGGCCACGTCATACCCAGATTCCTTCGCGAGTAACGCCAAGCTACCCATGAGGGTGCCACCAATACCGAGAAAGTAGATGCTTTGGCTCATGTTGCTAGCGTCACGCTTACGACATAACTCGCGATCGCGATTAAGAGGGCAATGCCAACGGCGCGCATCATGTCAACGCCCATGGCTCGGTGAAGAATGAATCCTGCCGCAGCGAGACTCCACAGAAGAAACGGGAGAGCGACGAGGGGAGTCCCCGTGAGCTTTAGTGCGATCAGCATCAGCGTACCAAGAAGCAGGTCAACGCCCGTCATGGAGGCGAACGTTTGATAGAAGCGTCGATGGAGTCCACCGACTCGGAGCGCACCCCATGTGAGTAGGGCGGTGATGGTAAGTGCACCGTAGGTGGGTAAAAGTTGTATTTCGTTTAGACCGGAACTCTCTGACAAGGCCCCTGGCGCGAGCAGCTGGGTGATCGTGGCGAGGACCGTTTGCAATGCCACCAACAAAGCAATGAAGTAGGGGTGTGACGGCGCATTTTCTGGGCCATCCCTAAAGAGGGCGATGTTCCAAAACAACTGGACAACGGCGAGCATGCAGAAATTGTCGCATAAATAGTTCGGATCGCTGAGAATCCCGCTTTTCACCCCCGGGGAAGTCTTGATGTCGCGAAGAAATGCGTTGTACGCGCAGTCGGGTGGGGTTACCGCTGTGATCAATGCCAGTGCTTGCGGTGTTATCGAAACGGCACGTAAACACAAAGACGCGATTGGGCACGTCTTTGCGGCGAATAACGGGATTCTTGGCGCGCTTACGGAAGAATTGATAGACACAGGCCGAGAAAGCGCGCGCGCAATCGCGGGGCTCCGGTCGACCCCAAGTGGGGCTTTTGGTTCGTGCCGGTACAAACTTAAATCGCTCGAAGAAAACGAACGTGAATATCACCGATTGATCGAGGTATTCCGTGCCCACGACATTGGGTATTTCTTTTACAACGGCGGTGGGGACTCGCAGGACACCGCGCATAAAGTTTCCCAACTTGGGAAGCGATTGGGTTATCCAATCCGTTGCGTGGGCATTCCAAAAACGGTCGACAACGACCTGCCATTTACCGACACTTGTCCGGGTTTTGGCAGTGTCGCGAAGTATGTTGCGGTTTCTGTGCGTGAAGCCGCAATGGACGTGGCGTCAATGGCTGAGTCGTCGACCAAGGTCTTCATCATGGAGGTCATGGGTCGACATGCAGGTTGGATTGCGGCGGCGAGTGGCCTTGCCGCTGAGCGCCGCGGCGATGCCCCGCACGTGATTGTGTTTCCCGAAGTGCCGTTCTCGAAGGTCAGGTTTCTTAGAAAGGTGAAGAACACCGTCAACGAGTCCGGATTTTGTGTCATCGTGGTGTCGGAAGGCGCGCTTTACGCCAACGGTCGTTTTTTGGCAGACTCAGGTAACCGTGATGCTTTCGGGCACGCTCAGTTGGGCGGCGTAGCGCCGACGCTTGCCGCGATGATTAACGATAAACACGGCTATAAATATCACTGGGCGGTCGCCGATTACCTGCAGCGCGCCGCACGTCACATCGCATCAAAAACCGATGTCGATCAGGCATACGCAGTGGGTAAAGCGGCGGTTGAAAGGGCGATTCGGGGAAAAGACGGGATCATGATCACCATTCGTCGGACGTCGGATACGCCCTATCGGTGGACTGTGGGTGAAGCCCCGCTGCAGCGCGTCGCCAACGTCGAGCGCAAGATGCCGAAGTCGTACATTTCGCAAGACGGATTTGGAATTACCGCGCGCGCGCGGCGCTATTTAGCGCCGTTGATCCGTGGCGAGGATTACCCGAGGTATAAGCAAGGGCTACCGCAGTACACGCGTCTGAAAGCGGAACTTATCGCGAAAAAACTTCCCGCATTCTCGGTAGACGCGTAAGTGCCACGAGCCATCGGATAAGCCTTCATGTCGTTGAAGGCCGTCGAGTCGCGTCGGTTAAGCGCCTATTGCAGCTAGCAACAGGATCGCAACAATGTTGATGATTTTAATCATCGGATTGACTGCGGGGCCCGCCGTGTCTTTGTAGGGATCGCCGACGGTGTCGCCGGTTACCGCGGCCTTGTGGGCTTCCGAGCCCTTGCCTCCGTGGTTACCGTCTTCGATGTACTTTTTGGCGTTATCCCAGGCTCCACCACCCGCCGTCATCGAGATCGCGACAAATAGTCCGGTAACAATGGTTCCAAGAAGCATCGCCCCGACGGCGCTCAACGCGCTCGCTTGGTCAAAGACTAAATTGAGTACAAAGTACACGACGATGGGCGCGAGTACCGGCAGCATCGACGGGACGATCATTTCGCGGATCGCCGATCGTGTCAGTAAGTCAACGGCTTTGCTGTAATCGGGTCTCGTGGTGCCATCCATAATGCCGGGCATTTCGCGAAACTGGCGGCGGACTTCCTCCACCACGGCGCCGCCAGCTCGCCCCACGGCCTGCATCCCAAGCGCGCCGAAGAGATAGGGCAGCATGCCCCCGATAAGAAGCCCTATAACGACGAAGGGATCGGACAATTCAAAACCGATTTCTAAATCAGGGAAGAAGTGCGCGAGATCGTAGGTATACGCATTGAACAACACGAGCGCCGCGAGGCCAGCTGAGCCAATGGCGTAACCCTTGGTAACGGCCTTAGTCGTGTTGCCGACAGCATCAAGAGCATCGGTCGTTTTACGTACGTCTTCATCCAGATCGCTCATTTCTGCTATACCGCCGGCGTTGTCTGTGACTGGGCCGTACGCGTCGAGTGCTACCACCATGCCCGCGAGCGCGAGCATCGTTGTCGCGGCGATCGCGATGCCATAAATGCCAGCAAATTGGAATGCGAGAACAATACCAACCGCGACGATGATGGCCGGGATAGCGGTCGCTTCCATCGAAACGGCGAGGCCCTGAATTACATTGGTACCATGCCCGGTTTCCGATGCTGCAGCGATTGACTTCACAGGCCGGTATTCGGTCGACGTATAGTATTCAGTCACCCAGACAATGAGACCGGTGACGACTAATCCCACCAGCGCGCAATAAAAGAACTGGCGACCTTCATCGCCAGGGAACATGTGATCGGTTACAAAGTAGATCAACACGCCAGAAAGGACCGCGGTCGCGATAAAGCCCTTGTAGAGCGCGCCCATAATATTTTCCGAATTTCCAAGTCGAACGCAAAACGCTCCAATGACGGATGCGATAATGCAGACGCCGCCAATAAGCATGGGCATCTCAATCGCACTTAGCTGATCAGCGCCTGAGAATTTAATGGTTGCCAGCAGCATAGTGGCGACGATCGTGACTGCGTAGGTCTCAAAGAGATCGGCGGCCATGCCGGCACAATCGCCGACGTTGTCGCCGACGTTGTCGGCAATCACGGCGGCGTTGCGGGGATCGTCTTCAGGAATCCCGGCCTCAACTTTGCCGACCAGGTCGGCACCGACATCGGCTCCTTTGGTGAAGATGCCGCCACCGAGGCGTGCAAAGATAGAGATTAACGAAGCGCCGAAAGAAAGCGCGACCAACGGTTCGATCAGGTGCCGCCCTTCCATCCCCATCCCCTTGAGGATGGCGTAATACCCAGCGACTCCAATGAGTCCGAGGCCCACGACGAGCATGCCCGTGATGGCACCGGATTTAAACGCGATGGCGAGGGCCGGTTTTAGTCCGGTCATGGCGGCTTGCGTGGTACGGACATTGGCTCGGACGGAAACGTTCATGCCAATGTAGCCAGCGATACCGGAAAGTACCGCGCCGACGACAAAGCCGATGGCGACCAAGGTGCCGAGAGCTAGCCAAAGAATCAGCGCGACCACGATTCCGACAACGCCAATGGTGAGGTACTGGCGATTGAGATAAGCCGTTGCGCCTTCTTGAATTGCGCCGGCGATTTCTCGCATTCGATCCGAACCGGCATCGGCGGAAGTTACGGATCGGACTGCCCAGCCACCGTAAAGCAAAGCGAGCACGCCACACATTAGCGAAATCTGCACATCAGTCATGAAGAAGATCCATTGTTGCTTGAGGTAATTCCAACAAAGAAAACCCTTGTAAACCGCTAGTTGTAAGGTTTTCGGACCGGGACTCTACCTTAGGCGTCGTGGTGCTACAAGACGCGTCATCGGTGACGACCGATGACTTGTCGGGAGTTAGCGCCAACGTCATTGAATCTCAGGTGTTGAAACGTGTTCGTGGGTGCGTGTACTCGGTTAGGGCTACTCAGGGAATCGCTTGAACGTGAAGTGCCGCGATGGACTTGATTTCAAAAGAAGCCGACAGGTATTCGCCCTCGCTCGTCACGAAGGTCATGGTGGGGTTGGCAGTGTCATTTAGTTTCAACCCAAACAACATGATGTGGATTTTGCCTGGAGCCATCGTCAAGGTTGTGTTGGGTTCAACTGAAAGCTGTATTAACCGTCGCATGCGAGCTCGATCGTCCGTGATTACCGTCTCATGGAACTCGATTGTTTCGGACCAAGACGCGTGGGCACCAGCGATCGTGAGCTGGGTGTTGCGGTGATTCGTGATGTCGATGTAGGCGGCGGTAAAGTCCTGTGCGGCTATGGGTTGACGGACAATCGCGTTGTCGAACCGCACACGTTCGTTGGCGATGGCTGGCATGCCAAGGATCATGAACGCGACTAAACCAAGCTGACATTTAGCTTGCACTGAGATCTTCCAGCGGGATGACCAATACGCGTACCTGTGGCGGCAATCCAATCTCGATTTCTCCCCGGATTGGACGTTTTCCCGAGCTCTCGTTGAGCTGTTCATACATCCATCGGCCGTCGGCATCACTGCCCGCACGTATGGTCACTCTTGCGTTGGATGCACGTGCCGTTGGGCCGAATTCTTTAAGTTTGAGCGAAGCGAGCGGACTACGTGATCGTACCTGGTGCGCGGCTAACGTCAAAGACCATCGGAGGGCCTTTTCAAGTAGTTTGATCTGGCGGCGAAGAACGTGGATGCCTGGGGAATCGGCGTCGATTTGTTCTGCAAAATCGAGTTCGGCACGTGCAGTTATCCAGGCTTCTCGGGCAATCGCGTCCATCGCGCGTTCAATGTACCGTTCGACGATCCGCTCGATACCGTATGTTGCATCGGGCTGATTGGGTGCGATTTCCAACACCCGTCGGTACCACGCCGACGCGTTATCGTCTATCGGCGCGTCGAGCTGGTCTTTATCGAAAGCAGCTTCGGCACGATTCAACAAATATTCAACGCGGTCCCAATCAACGGCAACCGAGGTGGCGGGGCGTGGCGGTGAGGACGGCGGAAGCACCGAGCATGCGACGAGCCCTAGCGTCATTAGCAGGGTGATTAAATGGTGCATACGCCGTTCAACGATTCCTGGTTTCCCATGCCCTGTATAGTGTACAAACACGCCTCTTTCTATCGTTAGCAACGAGAGACAACTCGGTCATGCCGCTTCTAACTCGCCGATGGATCGTCCGAACCTTCGTCACGATGGCAACGTTTTTCGCCATGGGTTTGACTGCAACCACCGAGAGCCCGATAGATTTTGCTGGGACGGGCACGATAAAGGAACAACCGAAGTTCCTCAGCGTCGACGAAGCTTATCGGATGGACGTTTCGCTGTCGGATGACGGTCACGTCGACATAAGTTGGACGATGCCGCCTGGGTATTACCTGTATCGACATCGCTTCGCGTTTTCACTGGATTCAGGCGGCGCTCTGGGGCAGCCAATCATTCCGGCCGGTATCGAAAAAGTTGACGACTATTTCGGCGAAGTTGAGGTGTATTACGACGTGGTTAACGTCCGTATTCCGGTTGTCGAACAAACTGGCCCTTTGCGCATTGGTATTACGTACCAGGGGTGTGCTGATTACGGCTTATGTTATCCGCCCGAAACGCGGTGGCGTACGTTGGTTCCGGAAGGTTACACGTTGGAGGCGTTAACTGAGGGTGGGATAACGCCAACGAATGTGTCGATGTGGGTAGTCGTCGTGTCGGCGCTGCTTGCCGGGTTCCTGCTTAATTTAATGCCGTGTGTTTTTCCTGTCCTCGCCATCAAGGCCGTGAGCGTTCTCGACATCGCGCGAAGCGGGCGAGGACTCACCCATGCCCTCGGCTACGCGTCGGGCGTGGTGTCCACGTTTCTGGTTCTCGGCGTGTTTTTGGCAACGTTACGAAGCGCAGGCGAAGCTGTTGGGTGGGGGTTTCAGCTGCAAGAACCGGGTTTCGTTTCCGCGATGACTCTCTTGTTCTTCGCTATGGGCTTGAACTTGCTCGGCGTGCTTGAGCTGCCTGGTTTCGGGTTGGGCATGAGTAAACCGAGTGCCTTTCTGACCGGTATGATTGCCGTCGTGGTGGCGACGCCCTGCACCGTGCCGTTTATGGCGTCGGCGATGGGATACGGGTTGAGCCAAGGTACCGGCGCGTTGCTTGTTGTGATGCTGGTGTTGGGTATAGGGATGGCAGCGCCGTACGTGTTGATCACAGGCTTTCCCGCGATAGCACATCGTCTTCCAAAGCCCGGCCCATGGATGGTCACGATCAAACAGGCCATGGCATTCCCGATGTTTCTGACAGCGGTTTGGTTGATCTGGGTGTTGGCTCGACAATCCGGTGCCGACGCTGTTTCGCTGATATTAGCGGGTAGCGTCGGACTGGGTTTACTCAGTTGGCTTGGCGGCAATAACCAAGCACGTATAAGGCGGATATGGGGAGCGGGACTTGCCTTGGTCGTTGTCGTTGTATGGGGCGTTAACAGTGTGCCCGAAGAACTGACCCTAGCGGAAATGTCAGAAAACAGGTTCGACGAGGCGGCATTTGAGAAGGCACGTGCATCGGGTCGGCCTGTATTTTTAAATGTGACTGCATCGTGGTGTATCACGTGCTTAGCCAATGAGCGATCAACCCTAGCAACGAAGCGGGTTCAGGAGTATTTCAAGAATAATGGCATCGTTTACATCAAGGCGGACTGGACTCGACGAGAACCGTCTGTTTCTAACCTGTTAACAACATTTAACCGCTCTGGGGTGCCTCTTTACGTATTTTTCCCGTCACGGAGCCAACCGAAAGTTCTCCCACAATTGCTAACACCGACCCTTCTCTTCAATGAAATCGAAGAGTAACAGCCCTTAAATGTTGTTAAATTCTTCGAATATGGTCTTAACTACGTGAATAAATCGAAAAGGCATGACATAATGCGATTTTCGAGGTGGATCGTCGTCGAATGCCGAGAATAATGGTATTACATGGCCCCAATCTCAACTTATTGGGCACGCGAGAACCCGAAATATACGGTTCCGCCACGCTGGAAGATATCGACTCCGATCTACGAGAGCTTGCGGTTTTGAAAGGTGTAGAGATAACAACCTTTCAGAGCAATGCAGAATCGGCCCTCGTCGAGGCCATTCAACATGCGGCAAACGACGGTACGGGCTTTATAGTGATCAATCCGGCGGCGTTAACGCACACGAGCGTTGCGCTTCGTGACGCATTACTGGCGGTGGATCTGCCATTTATCGAAGTTCACTTATCGAACGTCTATGCAAGAGAAGCGTTTCGCCAGCAGTCCTACCTCTCGGATATTGCGACAGCGGTCATATCGGGCTTGGGAGCTGCCGGTTACCAATACGCGCTGAGTGCTGCAATCGACGCGCTGGAGTAATGATGGATCTGCGGAAGATAAAAAAGTTGATTGAGTTGGTGGAAGAGTCGGACGTCCGCGAGCTTGAGGTTAAGTCGGGTGAGGAAAGCATCCGTATTTCGCGTGGAGAGGTCGGCCGAGAAGCCAATCCGCAGGCACGCACCGACAAAGTTGTGTCGGCGCCGCCGCGCGTCGAAGGTCACGTCGTCGCTGCACCGATGGCGGGAACGTTCTACCGTTCGCCCGCACCCGGTGAGGGGGCGTTCGTCGCCGAGGGAGACACGGTGTCGGTGGGGCAAGTCCTCTGCATCATCGAGAGCATGAAGATGATGAATCAAATCGAGGCGGACTGCGAAGGAACCGTCGTCGAGATTCTCGTCGCCAACGGTCACGCGATCGAATCCGGTACGCCGTTGATGCGTATTCTCTGACGTCCTTTGGCTTGGTTTCGTGTTCGGCTCAGCGCGGTTGCCCGTAAGCGCGCTGAACGGTTCGCTGATGTTTTGGCAAATAACGGGGCGTTGGCAGTGTCGTTGCTTGGGAACGACTGTGGGGATGTGTTGGAACCCGATCCCGGCGAGCTGCGGTTGTGGGAGAACGTTGCCGTAGAAGCCTTGTTCCCGATCGAGATCGATGTCGAGGGGATTCGACATCTCGTCCGAGCGGCTGACCTTGAAGTGGGGCAGCTTGATTTTCTCGGTGATGACGATTGGTCCGTTCACGGTAACGAGCCTGTTGGCGTCCTCGACTTCGGTGCGTTAGCAATAGTCCCACGCAACTTTCCGTACGACGATGAAGAGCAGGGGGTGATTCGGCTAGACCCGGGTCTTGCATTCGGTACCGGTCGGCATGCGACGACGGCTCTTTGCCTCCGTTGGCTGGGCGATGCGGACCTGCGTGACCGAAGTATTTTGGATTTTGGGTGTGGATCCGGTGTTTTAGCGATCGGTGCGGCTAAGCGCGGCGCTAAACGTGTTGTGGCCCTCGACCATGATCCGCAAGCGCTGTCTGCGTGCCGCGACAATGTTGATTACAACCAGGTCGTCGTGGAAGTCGGCGCTACGGCTGACACACATGCTGAAGGCTGTTTCGATGTAGTGATTTCGAACATTCTCGCCGGGACTTTGATCGAGGTGTCTTCAGTGCTACAGCAACGATTGGGACGCGAAAGCCAACTGCTGCTATCGGGAATACTCGTAAGCCAAGTCGATGAGATACGGGCGGCCTACGAAGGGATCATTTTTGCGCCACCGATGATCGAGGAGGGATGGGCCTTGCTCCAGGGCCGGCGAAGTTGAGGCGGGTCGACAACGTCGCGTTTGTTAACACGTCGGTAATCGTTATGATGGACGTTTCTAGCCATTGGTTTCTGCCGGTGGTCGCAGTCGGTCCCTACAAATTTGCTAATTCAGTGCTGTTGGCGCCGATGGCCGGTATTACCGATTTGCCGTTTCGTCGTCTTGCGTGGCGGCTAGGAGCCGGCATGGTATACGGCGAAATGACCGTTGCTCGTCCAGACCTTTGGAACACACGTAGGTCCATTGAGCGACGCAGGCTGGATAGTCGTATACAACCCGCCGCTGTCCAAATCGCAGGCGCTGAGCCGAAGTGGTTGGCGGATATAGCTAGACGGCACGTCGAAGACGGTGCTCAGATCATCGACATCAACATGGGTTGTCCGGCGAAGAAGGTGTGCAACCAAGCGGCAGGGTCAGCGCTATTACGTGACGAATCCCTTGTGCGATCGATCCTTGAGGCGGTGACAGGAGCAGTCGACGTTCCTGTCACCCTAAAAATTCGGACCGGCTGGTGTCCCGACACAAAAAACGCAGTCGCCATTGCTCGGATCGCTGAAGCGTCGGGAGTATCCGCACTTACCGTACACGGGAGAACCAGGGCATGTCGTTTCAGGGGTAGTGCTGAGCATCGAACCGTGACCGATGTCGTTGCCTCGGTCGCCATTCCTGTGTTTGCCAACGGCGATATCAGTACCGTCAATCAAGCGAAAACCATTATCGCGCGGACGGGTGCTGCAGGAGTCATGATTGGAAGATCCGCACTTGGAGCACCCTGGCTGCCAGGACAAATAGCCCAAGGCCTTGCTGGGGGCGAGCCGAGAGAACTCGATTTCGCAGCGCGCATCGACATCGTACGGGCGCACCTTGATGCGATGCACGGGTTTTACGGTATCGAACGCGGCGTCAAAATTGCCCGTAAACACGTGCAATGGTACTTGCAACGTCTCGATCTCGACGCTCAAACGATCAAATCATTTAACCGACTCGACCACCCAGATTTGCAGCAACGTTTCTTGGGCGAACTGAATCCAACTCTGGTCGAAGCCGCGTGATCGAATGGATGACAACAGGGACTGAATGAACGACATGACACCACTGACCGTCAGGCGTGCGCTCATAAGCGTCTCGGATAAACGCGACCTCGCGATGTTCGTCAATCAACTCCATCGGAGCGGCGTTGACATGCTCTCGACTGGGGGGACTTATAAAACGATTAAAGATGCTGACGTTCCGGTAACCGAGGTAGCTCAATACACGGGCTTTCCCGAGATCATGGACGGACGTGTGAAGACGCTTCATCCAAAAATTCACGGGGGTATTTTAGGCCGGCGGTCTTTGGACGAAGAACTGATGAAGGATCACGGAATCGAGCCGATCGATCTCGTGGTCGTCAATCTTTACCCGTTTGAAGCAACCATCGTACGCGACGATTGCGATCGCGAAATGGCGATCGAAAATATTGATATTGGTGGTCCGGCCATGGTGCGCTCGGCGGCAAAAAACCACGATGACGTCTTGGTGATCGTTGATCCGGACGATTACGTTGAAGTTGCCGATCGGATTGCAGAAGGCACTATTGATCTTTCGTTTCGCGAACAGATGGCGGCGAAGGCGTTTCGACATACCGCCGGTTACGATGCCGCCATTGCGGGTTATATGTCGGCGAAAGAACCGTTTCCCGAGGTGTTGAACCTAAAATACGAATTGCGTGACGCGATGCGATACGGGGAGAACCCGCATCAGCGGGCGGCTTTTTATACCGAGAAAAATCCTTCCCCAGGCACCGTTGCTGCGCTGCAGCAGCATCAAGGTAAAGCGCTTTCGTACAACAACGTGGCTGACACTGACGCGGCGATACAGTGCGCGGATGTGTTCGATGAACCAGCCTGCGTGATCGTTAAACATGCAAATCCATGCGGTGTTGCGATCGCCGACTCGATTGACAAGGCGTACGCGAGCGCGTTTGCAACCGATCCTACCTCGGCATTTGGAGGGATTATTGCATTCAATCGATCCCTCGATAGAACCACGATGGCTGCGATTGCAGCGAATCAATTTGCCGAAGTTGTCGTCGCACCGACCATGGAGCCCGGTGTCCTTGACGAAGCGCAAAAGCGTAAGAATTTACGGGTTTTGACGACTGGTCGACACGAGACTGCAGGAAGGGGGATCGAGTTCAAGCGTGTGGGTGGTGGCATTCTCGTGCAGGACCCCGATGAAAGCTGCCTCGACGAGGCAGGTCTTAGTATCGTGACCACGCGAGCGCCGACAGAAGTCGAACAGCGTGACCTTGAGTTTGCTTGGCGAGTGGCGTGGTTCGTTAAGTCCAACGCCATTGTTTTTGCGCACGGGGGGCGGACCATAGGCGTAGGCGCGGGACAGATGAGTCGAGTGATAAGTGCAAGGATCGCGGCCATGAAAGCGATAGACGAAGGTCTAACCGTCAACAAATCCGTGATGGCGTCGGATGCGTTTTTTCCATTCCGTGACGGCATCGATGCTGCCGCGGAAGTCGGGATTACTGCCGTGATACAACCCGGTGGTTCGGTGCGAGACGATGAGGTCATTGAAGCGGCGAACGAACATGGCATGGCAATGGTGTTTACAGGCGTCCGGCACTTTCGACACTGATTGAATCGTAGGAAAGAATTAGGGGCTGGGACACATGAACGTATTGGTGGTTGGCGCCGGCGGTCGCGAACACGCACTGGCATGGAAAGCATCGCAATCCACTCAGGTGGAGACTGTGTTTGTGGCGCCGGGAAATCCAGGAACCGCGGCCGAATCGGGGTGTCAGAACGTTGATATCAGGGTGGATGATTTTACGGCTCTCGCGAACTTTGCCGTATCCAACGACGTTGAGTTGACCATTGTGGGCCCAGAAGGACCGTTGGTCGCGGGCATTCGGGATTTTTTCGACGCCCGGGGTCTTAGATGTTTTGCGCCGTCACAGCAGGCGGCGCAGCTCGAAGGTTCGAAAGCGTTTAGCAAGGAATTTCTCTCGCGGCACAACATTCCGACCGGGCGATACGAAACGTTTAGTTCGCTTGCCGACGCAGAAAGATACATCCATGCCGAAGGGGCACCGATCGTCATTAAAGCGGATGGGCTCGCGGCGGGCAAAGGGGTTGTTGTCGCCGCGACGGTGGACGAGGCAGTTGATGCAGCGCGCTCGATGCTTTCGGGTGAACGATTTGGGGATGCGGGCAAGGAGATTGTGGTCGAAGAGTTTCTCGCGGGTGAGGAGGCGAGCTTTATTGTCGTGTCAGACGGGGAGGTAGCGCTACCGTTCGCGAGCAGTCAGGACCATAAGGCGCGAGACGTAGGTGACACAGGTCCGAACACGGGCGGTATGGGCGCATATTCCCCCGCGCCCGTGGTCAGCGACGATATTCACCAACAAATTATGGCGACCATTATTGACCCGACGATCCAGGGCATGGACGCGGACGGGATTCGATACCAGGGATTTCTCTATGCGGGGTTGATGATCGATAACGAAGGCGTGGCGAAAGTGATCGAATTCAACTGTCGTTTCGGTGATCCAGAAGCTCAGCCTGTCATGATGCGGCTGGAATCGGATTTGGTGGAACTTTGTCAACGTGCTCTGGACACGGAGTTGTCCACCGTTGAGTTGAGTTTCTCCGAGGAAGTAGCGCTGGGTGTGGTGTTGGCATCGGGTGGTTATCCAGGCGATTACAAAACAGGACATGAAATTCGTGGGCTGGTTCAACACATGGATGGGACGAAATTGTTTCACGCCGGGACGCGCGCGGATGAAGCTCGCATCTTAACTGCTGGCGGTCGTGTGCTCTGCGTTGTAGGGATGGGGGGCTCCGTGGGAGAAGCTCAGGCGCGCGCGTATCGGCGAGTTGAAGGTATCGAGTGGAAGGATATGTTTTATCGTCGCGATATTGGCTATCGCGCTGTGCAACGAGAAACCGTTGAGCCATGAAGCGTTGAGGTTGCGATGAAAGTGGATGCGTCAACTGCCGTAGATTTGCATAGGATCGGACGGCAAGCAGCACGGCTGGAAGCGCTCGGCTATGACGGGCTCCGGGTCGCTGAACTCAACCACGACCCCTTCATGGCGCTTGCTGTCGCTGCCGGACAGACCACCAAGATCGAACTCGTGACGTCGGTGGCCGTGGCATTTGCGCGGAACCCCATGTCCATGGCCGTCCAAGCACATGATCTCAACGCTTATTCCGGGGGACGCTTGGTGCTGGGGTTAGGCTCGCAAGTCAAACCTCATATCGAACGCCGGTTCAGCATGCCCTGGCATAAAGCAGCGCGGCAGATGCGCGAATTCATTGAGGCGATGAAGGCAATATTTGACTGCTGGTATGAAGGTGAACGGCTGGAGTATCAAGGTGAGTATTACCAGCACACGTTAATGCCAGCGACATTCACTCCGGACAACATCGAAGGCCCGCGCCCGCGCATCGCTTTGTCTGCCACCGGTCCGTTAATGACCCGCGTAGCTGCCGAGATCGCGGATGGCATGATCATGCACCCGTTTTCATCCGAAAAATACATGCGCGAAGTCACGCTTCCCGCCGTTCAGGAAGGGTTAAGAACGAGCGGTCGCAGTTTAAGCGAATTCGAATTGGACTACGCGCCGTTGATCGCCACAGGGGTAGATGAAGAAACGGTCGTAAGAGCCGTCGCCAACGTAAGAGATCGCATTGCGTTTTACGGTTGTACTGTCGCTTACCGGCCGGTCCTTGAAATTCACGGCTGGGGAGAGCTTCAGGATGAACTCATCTCCCTCAATCGTCAGCATCGCCGTGACGAGATGTCGCGTCTTATTTCAGACCAAGTGCTTGAAACACTGGCCATCGTTGGCGATCCTGAATCGGTGATTGACGAGATGCTTGAGCGCTTTGGCGGATTAATTAACCGGACCGGGTTTGCCGTTCCCAATCTGGATGATGATGAGCTGGGGTTGATGTTGGAACGACTTCGGAGTTGAGCTTCGTGAAAAGAAGCAAGCCCCATCACCTCCGAGGGGATGGTCAGAGCGACGCAGACCTATGTATTCTTCGGTACACGAGACAGGGCTTTTATTTCGCATGAACCCTCCGGAAGAGTAGGCATGATTGACCGTCTGATTCGTGTATTTGATCGGGGATTAAGGACTATTACGGGTATCCATCCGTTAACCGACGATATTCCGGACGCCCCATCAACGAACCTTTCCGGCCCCGAAAAACGGCGAGCGGGTTCGCTGATGCGCGTTAATCACACTGGCGAGGTATGTGCCCAGGCTCTTTATGAAGGCCAGGCATTGACGGCCCGTAATGCAAGCGTCCGATCGGCTATGCAACAAGCGGCGCAAGAAGAGGTTGCGCACCTTGTATGGTGTCGTAAGCGACTTCAAGAATTGGATGCGAGCCCGAGTGTGTTGGATCCAATTTTCTTTGCGACATCGTGTGCGATGGGGGCGTTGGCCGGTGCGCTTGGGGATCGGGTCAGTCTTGGATTTATTGCAGCAACGGAGGATCAGGTGGTCGAACACCTGGATCGGCACATCGATCGATTACCGCAAGGCGATGGTCGCAGTCGTGCGATTCTCGAGCGAATGCGTGAAGACGAGCTTCGCCATGGGACGTCGGCCGAGAAGGCGGGTGGGTTGCCTTTTCCGATGCCGTTACGCCGCCTTATGGCCTCGGTTTCTCGAATCATGACGGAGACCACCTACCGGATTTGAATGCGTGGCCGGCGGAAGAATCGTTTTTGACATCGCACGTTATTGATTTTCATCAAGCGCTTTTCGAAGCAATCATTCATTACGGGCATCCAGATAGAGCTGTTTAGCAACAGCGCTTCATGAAATCGACTATGCCGTTCATGGGCGTCAACGCGCAGAACGTGCGGCAAGCAGCAAAACGGACGTTTTTAGAATGGACGTGGGAGACGCAGTCAGAATGGCTTGAAGCGATAATCCGGGTTTGGCGCCATGCAACATACCGAGAGGAGCGGTACGCGGCCATTCAGCTTGCTGAGTTCAAACCCTATGGTCATTGGTTAGATCCCAGCGCGTTGCCGGTGATTTAAGAAATGATTGTGAGTGGCTCGTGGTGGGATTTTGTCGATGTCCTAGCCACCCACCACATGGGAGAACCGTGTTGCAGAATCATCGCAACAGTATTCGTCCGGTAATCTTGCGGTGGGCCGTCGCCGATGACGTATGGAAACGCAGAACCGTGCTGCTCGTGCAACTAAAAAGCAAACGTTCGACCGATATTGGCCCATTGCTTTATGCGGTGGACGTATCGAAGAAAGAGGATGACTTTTTTCTTCGAAAAGGCATTGGATGGGCGTTACGTGAATACTCAAAGACGGATCCACAAACGGTTTTGGATTACGTAAGCGCCAATTCGACGGAGTTGTCGACCTTGTCAAAACGCGAGGCCCTCAAAATCCTTCTGAACAGCGGCAAACTCGACCAAATACCCTGAGTTATCTTTGGCGTCTAGTCGCCGGCGAGCGGTGGGTGATAGATGAACTGGATGCTCACTCCGTTGGGATCACGACAATAGAAACTCCTCGCACCGTCACGATGCGTGCGTGGTGGCTCCACAATTTCGATGTCTTGGTTCGCTAAATAGGTATGCCAGGCATCGACATCGTTTTTATTACCCATAAGAAATCCGACATGATCCAGTCGCTGGTTAACTGGAGCCGCTGCTTCTATAACCCGATGCAGAGCAATGTTGTCCGAGCCGGATGTTAAGTAAACGTTGTCGCCATCGGGTTCCCACTCGACGTTGAGTCCAAGGACCTCGGTATAAAATGCCTTTGTTGCTTCGAAGTTGGAAACGTTAAAAGCAACGTGATGCATACCGGTGGTTGGGGGTGGTCGAACTCCGCGTTTCGTCACGGCGTTTCCTTGATTTCGTGGTCATGCGTGAAACGAACACCGCCCCGTTGCATCATGATGGAGGCGGAGCAGTATTGTTGCGCACTAAGGTCGATTGCGCGTTTAACTTTCGCGGGGTTGAGTTTATGGCCCGTGACCATGAATTGAAGGTGGACGTCGGTAAACACTTTCGGCTCGGTAACCGCGCGTAAAGCTGAGATCTCAATGCTGCAGTCGGTTATGTCTTGACGTCCCTTACGAAGGATGGTCACAACGTCAAACGCGCTACAACCCCCGAGCCCTATGAGTACAAGCTCCATCGGACGAGCACCAAGGTTTTGTCCGCCATATTCGGCTGGTCCATCCATCTTGACGTCGTGGCCTGTTTCGGAGGTCGCCGAGAAGCTCACGTCACCGCTCCATTGAACCGTCGCTTTCATACCAGACCTACCAAAATTCTAGACCATTCCCCAGGAATTCCGTTGCGGCCGTGGCCCCAGGTGGACGTTGGGGACTTGCGAATACACATCGTTGGTCATGGTCGGGGCTTACGGCATACGTTCGATGAACGGCTTTCTAATGGCGATTTTGTTGCCCGCGTACGCTGCGTTCGGTAACGCTGCCAAGCGGGCCGCCTCGGCCAGGGTATCCTCCATCAAAGCATCCGGTTCGACGACGAGATCAAGAAAACCGGCATCAACCGCCCCGATCGGATCGTAAAGGTGGGCTTGGATGATGGCGGCTGTTTGGTGTCGTTTGGATAAACGATCTTCGGCAAGTGCGAGCGCGAACGGTGGCAACACCGCTCCAATGAAGGTTTCGTTAAGTCCTATTTTGAAGTCACCGGCTGTTCCAATGCGAGAATCCGCCGCGAGTAGGATGAGTGCACCTGCTGCGATGGCGTGTCCGGTACAGCCAACTACTAGGGGTAGAGGGTGAGAGTAAATTGCTTTCAACATAGCGCCACCGGAGGCGACTAGTGCTTGTGCCGCGGACCCTCCGGCGTTGACTACCGATAAGTCGAATCCAGCTGAAAAACGTCCGGGTCGTCCGAAAAGAGCGACTGCAGATGCTTCGTTGCGGGCGCGTTCGAGAGCGTCGGTCAGAGCCTCGATGAATGCATGGCTAATAGCGTTCGCCTTGCCGTCGTCTATGTGAATGACCGCAACTTCACCGTTTTTTTGATAGTTAAGCATGGACGTAATCCTAAGAGAAAAGCGCTTTAATTTGTTTGCCTGGATCCTCGGCCCTCATAAAGGCCTCTCCGACCAAGAAGGCATCGACTCCAGCACGGCGAAGACGTTTGACGTCGTCGGGGGTTCGAATTCCACTTTCCGTGACGACCTTCACCGTCTCAGGTATACGATCCAAAAGTTCAAGTGTGGTGTCGATGTTGGTGTTGAAAGATTCAAGATCGCGGTTGTTGATCCCGATCAAACTCGGTTCCAGAGCGACTGCTGCGTGCAATTCCGAAGCATCGTGAACTTCAATAAGAACGTCGAGCTCGATCGAGGTGGCGATTTCGTAAAGCGCGCGCAGAGATTCGGCATCAAGGGCGGCGGCAATAAGGAGAATGCAATCTGCTCCTATCGCTCGGGCCTCGAAGACCTGATATTCGTCCACAACAAAATCTTTTCTGAGGACCGGCAGCGGCATGTTATTTCGGGCGTCGGTTAAATCGTCGTCGTCGCCCTGAAAAAAATGCCGATCCGTCAGCACGGACAGGCAAGTTGCTCCGCCCTCGTAGTAGCTTACGGCGATCGCAACGGGATCAAAGTTTTCACGGATGACGCCTTTGCTAGGCGAAGCTTTTTTGATCTCGGCAATGACTGCTGGTGATTGTTCGGACACCGCCTTGGCAAATCCTCGAGTCGGTGCAACCGTTTCTGCGAGCTCTCGAAGCAGGCTTTGGGATCGGTGTGCTTTACGTTGTTCGACTTCGAGTCGTTTGTGCTCAAGAATCTTCGTCAGGATGTTTGCAGTCACACGGTTTCCATTAAACGTGACACTCGAGTCAGTTCGGCGAGTTTTTCGGCGGCCAGGCCACTAGCGATCGCGTCTTCGGCCATCGACACGCCATGCCCGAGTGTTTGGGCGATTCCTGCTACGTAAATGGCGGCACCGGCATTCAACGCAACGATATCGGCTGCGCCGGTAGTATCGTCGCCGCTAAGCGACTGCCGCACCAGTTCGAGACTCCTTGCCGGAGAATCGGCGTGAAGACCCTCCACGGTTCGTGTCGCTATACCAAAATCGTCAGGTTCGATGGCGTATTGACGAATTTTATCGTCTTTCAGCTCGACGATAGTTGACGTGCCTGAGATTGATAGTTCGTCGAGGCCGTTCGCATGCACTACCATCACGTGCGTCGAACCCAACAACTTGGCGACTTCGGCGACGGGTAGCAGCCATTCCGGCGCGAACACGCCGATGAGTTGGCGCTTAGCACCGGCCGGGTTGGTGAGCGGCCCGAGCAAGTTAAGAATAGTCCTAACCCGTAACTCTTGCCGGATCGGTCCCGCGTGTCGCATGGCCGAATGATGTGCCTGGGCGAAAAGAAAGCCGACACCTATCTCCTCAATGCATCGAGCAATTTGCTCGGGCTTCAGCGCAATATTCACCCCGGCTGCTTCGAGCAGATCGGCGCTGCCACTCTGGCTGGTCATGCCGCGATTACCGTGTTTCGCGACGTGGCCTCCGGCGCCGGCGACGACGAAAGCGGCCGCCGTCGAAACATTGAAGAGCTTTGCACCCCCTGAACCGCCGGTACCACAAGTATCCACCAGATTCTGCACGTCAACGACGACCTTGGTTGATACTTGTCGCATGGCTTGGGCGGCTCCTGCTATTTCTTCCGGGCTTTCACCACGGACGCGCAGGGCCATCAAAATTCCACCGATTTGAGCGGGCGTCGCTTTGCCTGCCATGATCGTGTCAAAGACGGCTTTGGTATTCGCTTGGCTGAGGGTTTGCCCTTCGATAATCTGTGCGAGCGCTTCACTAAGATCCACTAGAGCTTGCTCCGAGAAAATTATTAAGGAGTTCGTAACCGGCCTGAGTTTTGATGGATTCGGGGTGAAATTGGACGCCTTCGACGTCAAAGTCGCGGTGTTGAAATGCCATCACTTCGTCGAAAGTGCCGTCCTCGAATTCCGTCCACGCGGTGACTTCGAGACTATTGGGAACCGAATTTTTCGAGACAACCAGCGAATGGTAACGCGTCACCTCGATCGGATTGGGCAAGTTTTGGAATACGCCTCGACCGTCGTGATAAACCTTGGAGAGCTTCCCGTGCATGACTCGCCGAGCACGGACAACTTCGCCACCGTATGCCTGGCCGATGCTTTGATGCCCTAGACAAATACCCAGGATAGGAATCGATTGCCCGAACTTGCGGACGACGTCCATGGAGATACCGGCTTCATTGGGAGTGCATGGTCCGGGGCTGATAACAATCTTCTCAGGCTCCAATTGGTGGATTTCGTCTAAACTGATTTCATCATTTCGGCGAACTTCCACCGTTGCACCTAGCTCTCCCAAGTATTGGACGATGTTGTAGGTGAATGAGTCGTAATTGTCGATCATTAGAATCATGGTGCTTGACCTCCTTGCACTTGGACGGAGCAATAAGGAAGTAAATCCGATGAAGGTGGTGTCAGCATGGGATGCATTCTAGTCGGAACGAGGTAACTTTAAGCTATGGTCGATGGGAAGATTTTTTCTGCGAACGGGTCGGTTTTGCACCCTCGAATAGACTACTGGCGAGCGAGGAGCGATAGTTGCTCGCATCCTTGATCTTACCGACCTGATTTCTTTATTCGATCAGTGCTTCGTACGCGGCTAAGGTTTGATCTCGACTTCGCTCTAATGTCAGATTTTTCGTGGCGTAGTCAAATAGCGGAGCGAACGATTGCTCGAGTCGGCTCACGTTCGAAAGCGTGGATTTAAGCAGTAGGCGAATGGCCTCGACGTTTTCAATCGCGCATAGGTATTGTTGGGGTAGCACTTCGTTTGGAATGGGGACATCGGTCGAAATCACTGGGGTTTTCTCTAACAAAGCCTCGGCAAAAACGTAAGAAAAACCTTCGTTTCGAGATGGGATGACCGTGAGATCGGCAGCACGAATGTAATCTAATGCAGGATCCCTTTGGCCAAGCAGAAACACTTGATCGGTGAGCCCCCGTGCCGCCACCAGGGCGTTGAGACGTTCGCGTTCTGGTCCGTCACCGACGACAAATAAATATCCGAACTTGGGTTCCCAAGCTGAGATTAATAAGTCGAAACCCTTCGCTGGAACCAATCGCCCAACGGCGACGACTACGGGCTTTCGGCTGGCGATCTCTCGATATTCTCTAGGCACGGCTGCAACGCGGTCGCCGCGCCAATTGACGCCGTTGTATATCGATATTTTGTTGGGACAGGGCAACGTGTCCCTTACCGTATTGCTAACGCCGATGGCTAAGTCGTAGGTTTTTAGGAACGACATATGTTTCTTAACGTTGTGCACCGTAGCGACAGTTTTTATCGAAAGAAACGGTTTACAGAGTGCAATAATCCGTCCGGCCTTGCTTGCATGTGCGTGGACGAGATCGGGATTCGAACGGCCTATCGCTCTGACGATCTTGAATAGATTCCCAGGATGTAATCGCGGTTTTGATAAATTTACGCCGATGTATTTGACAGCTGTTCGAAAGCGAGGTGCGTACTTCGGGTGAGCAATGGCCGTCACGTTACAGCTCGTTGCTAACGCGTTACTCATGTCAACGAAGTGATTCTCGAGCCCACCCTCTTCGTCGCCGGCCATGATCTGAACAACGTTAAGTGACATCGGGATTTCTAGGCCTTCAATACCTTGTCAGGGATAGTAAAGCGGTCTTTTTGACTGGCTAGCTGTCCGGCGTTGACGATTGAAGACGCTGTTCCGTCAATTCTGCAAAAAAAGTCGCTCCGTAGACGGACGCGTCATCGTTAAAGTCGTAGCTTGGGTGGTGGACGGGATGCCGTTCGTCCCCGTCGCCATTGCCGATCAGAAGATAGCAGCCAGGTACTTGTTCGAGCATGAATGAGAAATCTTCCGAGCCCGTTCCGGGAGGTAAATTAACGTGGACGTTGTCTTTTCCTACAAGTCCTGTGCAAACGCTGGCCGCAAACGCAGATTGTGCTTCATCATTTACGACGGGATGAAAAATGTCGCGAAACTCGAAACTGACGGTAGCGCCATAGCCTTTCGCGGTTGATTCAGCGAGTGCGCGCATCCGATCTTGGATATGAGACATTACCGCATTGGAGAAAGTTCGAACGGTTCCCGAGAGGTGTGCGCTTGCGGGAATGACATTGTAGGCGTCTCCCGCATGGAATTGGGTGATCGAAACAACCGCGGCATCTCGCGGTCTGACATTCCGTGAGACGACGGATTGAAGCGCGGTAACGACCTGGGCTCCAACGACGACTGGATCGATGCCGTTCTCCGGATGAGCCCCATGCGCACCAACGCCGTTGATTCGAATATCAAAAAATGCACCGGCTGCCGCGACAACCCCTGCCGTTGCGGAAAACTGGCCAACGGGTAGTCCAGGGGCGTTGTGCATCGCGAAAATGCTGTCACAAGGGAATTGTTCGAATAGTCCGTCTTCGATCATGGCGCGAGCACCACCAATACCCTCCTCGGCGGGTTGAAAAATGAAGTTGACCTGACCTCGAAAGTTCTTGGTTTCTGCGAGGTAGCGCGCGGCTCCCAATAACATGGTGGTATGGCCGTCGTGACCGCACGCGTGCATCTTTCCATCGTGGATTGATCGATGTTCAAATTCGTTGGATTCGTGCATAGGGAGAGCATCCATGTCCGCACGTAGTCCGATGGTTTCGGGCTCATTCCCTACGCGTAATACGCCAACGACGCCTGTCTTCCCGATTCCGCGATATACGTCGAGGCCGAATGACTCGAGTTTATTCGCGACGAAATCCGCCGTTCTCTGTTCCTCAAAGCCGAGTTCCGGATGCGCATGGATGTCCCGTCGCCAGGATTTCAGGTCCTTCGCGTAGCTCGCGATGGTCTCTTTAATACTCACGTAGTCTCTCTCACTTAAATGTTGTCGGCGACCCAGCTGATCGACCAGTTGTGCCCGAGGCGCCGACCCCGATAGGTCTCGGGTAGTCGCGCCACCAGGCTGCCTGGAATCTCGGCAATTTGTGGATCAGTTGGCCAATCTTTGAAAGCGTTGTCGAGGGCTTGAATAGTACGCCACTGCGTCACCTCGATATTTGACGGCAGTAGGCGAGGGAGCGTGTTAGCACAGCCGCTACCCGTACCTGCCAGGGGCGCAGCGACCGAGTGTATTTGGGTCGGCACTTCTTGCTCCCAATGCGCGATGAAACCAACGGCCACCAGTCCCCCATAACTGTGACCGATTATTTCGACGCTCTCAACATGGGTGTGAGTTGCGAGCAGGGTGCGGAGTAAAAGGGCCATTTCAGCGCTCGCGTTGTTTGTGCATCGAAACGTGTTCCAACGATGGAAGAACGTTAACGTGTTCTCGTCGTCCAGCGTTTGTAATGGATAAATCCACTCATAACCCTTACTGCCAAATCCATGTACGCCAATGAGTAGTTTATTGACGTGAGCCGTGGTCCGCTCCAAAGGATGCAGACCAGGATTTAGATTCATGAGTCGAAGCCCCGAAGCTTTGACCCCTGGACCAGAGTCGAGATCGGTGAGCCAAGGGTAATCGTCGGAAGCGCAGGAAAATCCGGCGAGGCAAGTGCTAATCAGGACCCGACAAAGAACGAGGAGCATATTGGCCTTTCGGACGCGCTCGGTGAGGCTCAATCGGGGAGTCCTAAAACCCGCTTCGC
Organism: uncultured Pseudomonadales bacterium; assembly: GCA_963992075.1. GTDB lineage: Bacteria > Pseudomonadota > Gammaproteobacteria > Pseudomonadales > Azotimanducaceae > UBA11889. Next base: position 44,918 of record CAXDSX010000001.1, read on the forward strand.
AATAATATTGAGCTGCACTTCGTTGCTACCACCAGCGATTGAACGGGCTTTCCCGGCGAGCCAAGAGCGGGTTATTTCTTGCGTCCCTGAGTTATCCGTCTCCCATCCAATGGACTTGGTGCCCAACATGGCCACTTGCATCTCCGACCTGGACTTTGCGAGGTTGGCCCCATACAACTTGAAAATCGAGGTTGCTGGTCCCGGAGTGCTCCCTTCGGATTCTTCGACCGTTCGACGCTGAGTGAGTCGGAATGCGTGGGTGTTGATGTCATGCATCGTGATTTTGGCCCTCATCGTCGAGTCACCTATTTTTCCATCGATTTCTCCAAGGCATGCTTTGGCGAGTTCATCAAGTGCAATCCCGACTTCACGATTGGTACCCGAGGTAAGCGCTAGCATGCCGGACCGTTCGTGTTGTAATAATCTTTTGGCGACGGTCCAACCCTTGTTGAGGTCGCCGACTAGATTTGTCTTTTGCGCGATAGCGTTGTCGAAAAACGTTTCACAAAAGGGTGATGCACCTGAAATAAGCTGAATCGGACGTACCGATACGCCTGGTTGGTCCATGCTAAAAAGTACAAAGCTAATACCGTCGTGTTTCGGGGCGTCCGGATCGGTGCGCACCAAACAAAATATCCAGTCGGCAAATTGAGCGCCGGATGTCCAAATTTTCTGACCATTGATGACGAAATGATCACCGTTATCCTCGGCTCGAGTTCGGAGCGACGCAAGGTCCGAACCAGAGCTCGGCTCCGAATACCCCTGGCACCACCAGACTTCTCCCCTGGCGATGTTTGGAAGGTGAGCTAATTTCTGTTCTTCCGTTCCAAACTCCAAAAGCGTGGGGCCAATCATCGAGGTGCCCATACCGGCAACTGGCGTTCTGGCACCCAATCGGCGCATCTCGTCCAAAAAAACAATGTATTGGCTGTCTCTTATACACATCTGACGCTGCCGACGAATAGAGAGGTGTAGATCTCG
>CAXDSX010000002.1:0-31216 GCA_963992075.1 uncultured Pseudomonadales bacterium
GATACGGCGACCACCGAGATCTACACCTCTCTATTCGTCGGCAGCGTCAGATGTGTATAAGAGACAGACATGGAACTCGCTGAACGACTCCGCGACGAGTTGTTGGAGAGCGCTTGGAACGAACGTTCGGCGTTCGTCTATAAGGTCGAACCACTCGATTTGTCGGTCGCAAAAGCGAAGCAGCTCGGGAGCACCCAGCAAGCCAAGGGACCGGTAGTTTTGCTCGATCATTACGACAACACAGCGTCGGGTGGAACCATGGACACCACCGAGGTACTCAAAGAAGTCTTACGTCAGGAACTTGATGACGTGGCGGTATGCGCTATTTACGACCCAGAAGCAGTCAACGCCATGATCGACGCGGGCATCGGTAATACCGTGACACTATCGTTGGGCGGTAAATTGCCCATGCCTGCCCTATCGAGAATTAGCCAACCGGTGGAAGTACAAGGCCGTGTGCGATTGATTTCCGACGGTCTTTTCCCGACCACTATTGCAATGGGGAGGGGGTTGACAACGAACATGGGCAAGACGGCCGTATTGTCAACAGGAAGCGTCGACATCATGGTCGTTTCGCGTCATTTCGAGCCTGTGGACCCGGGCTGTTTCCGCTGCGTCGGCATCGAGCCTACGACGCGACGGTTTCTATTACTCAAAAGTCGTATCCACTACCGGGTAGGCTTTCGCGACATCGCGCGCGAAGTCGTCGAATGCGCCGGCCTTGGGGTGTGCACATCGGACTACTCGGAAATCCATTTTGAACGCGTACGTCGGCCGATCTACCCGCTTGACGGTGTTAACACACGAGAAAGTCCCTGAGACGCCATCTCGTCGCCGGCTAGTTGTGAGGCGGCGAGATATTACCTCCGCTCAGAATGACGCCGGTACGCGCGGCGACACGTTTCGTATCAAGGAGCATAGCGGCTAAGCAGACGGCCGCCGATGGTTCCACAACAATCTTGAGTCGATTCCAGATCAATCGCATCGCGGTAAGAATAGCTTCGTCGTCTACCAAAACCACCGCGACGCTACTCTTTCTGAGAATTTCGAAGTTGAGCTTTCCGAGCGCCGTCCGCAGCCCATCCGCTACCGTGCAAGGGGGCATCGCCGGTTGCAGTTCCCCCGTTGTTAATGAATCGTGCGCATCCCTTGCCAACTCGGGTTCAGCACAGACGACGTCCATTTGGCCATTCGCAACAATCGTTGTTCCAGCCGCGAGACCGCCTCCTCCAACGGGCACCCACAATTGGTCAAGACCGCCAACTTCTTCAACCAACTCTAGGGCGGCGGTACCTTGACCAGCGACGATATCCGCGTGGTCATAGGGGGGAACAAACGCTGCTTCGGGCTGTGACGCCATCACCTTCGCCAGAACAGCTTCGCGATCCGCCAAATCTTCCTCGCAGTCAACGATCTCGGCCCCTAGTCGCTCAATCGCTGATCGCTTCTCCGGCCTCGCGCCTTTCGGTACAACGACCATGGCCTTTTTTTCGCACGCCGTCGCGGCCAGAGCCAGCGCTGCACCGTGATTGCCGGACGAATGTGTCACCACCGTTCGGACGTCGTTTGAAAGCTGCAGCGTCGTGTTCAATGCGCCGCGCAGTTTGAACGACCCTGTTCGTTGGAAGTTCTCACACTTGAAGAATAATTCCGCTCCGAGGGTCTCGTTCAACGACGTTGACGTCATCACAGGCGTTCGGTGAACGTACCCTAGGAGCCGCTGGGACGCCGACGCAACGTCCGTCAGATCAGGCGTTTTCACACGACGCCATCGTGGATAAAGTCTTGCAATGCCTCCTCAGAAATACCCAGGAGACCCCGGTAAATATCCTCATTGTGGGCACCAAGTTTAGGACCTGGCCATCTAATTTTTCCTTGCGATCGAGAAAGCTTCGGAAAAATGTTCTGCATTTTTAGGTTCTTGAACACCGGGTGGTCAACGTCGACGATGGATTCACGCGCTTGGAAGTGGGGGTCTGCGAGCATCTCCGGCGCACGATAGATCCGCCCCGCAGGAACACCGTGTGACTCGAGCCGTTGGAGCAGTGTGTCGGCTTCAAACGTGATCGTCCAACGCGCGATCAATTCATCGAGCTCCTCTTGGTGTTCTCCTCGGGAGACATGGTCCGCGTAATCGGGATGTTCCGCCAACGACGGATCGCCCATGGCTTCGGCGAGTCGCGTAAACACCGAATCTTGATTGGCACCCATCACGATGGAGTCTCCGTCGGCGCTGGGATAAACATTGGACGGTGCGGTTTTCGGCAATATGGCACCACTCCTTTCTCGAATCTCGCCACCTTCTGTGTATTCGGGGACCGTTGATTCCATCACTGCGAGCACGGCTTCGTATATCGCCGAGTCAACCACTTGGCCTTGGCCGGTCCGATCTCTTTCGTGCAATGCGGCGAGCGCACCAACGCACGCAAATGTAGCGGCCAGGGAGTCTCCAATCGATAAGCCCACCCGACTTGGCGGGCGATCCGGATCACCGGCGAGATATCGGATACCCCCCATGGCCTCACCTATGGATCCATATCCTGCCCTGGATGAATAGGGTCCGGATTGACCAAAGCCGGAAACACGAACCATGACAAGCCCGGGGTTAATAGCAGATAAGACTTCGTAGTCGAGGCCCCACTTCTCCATCGTGCCCGGACGAAAATTCTCGATCAGAACGTCGGATTCCTGCAGCAATCGCTTGAGCAAATCTTGTCCAGCGGCAACTCTGAGATTTAGCGTGACGCAGCGTTTGTTTCGAGCGATAACGGGCCACCAGACGGGGAGTCCTCTGCCCCATGAACGCATGGGATCGCCGACGCCAGGGGGCTCGATTTTGATGACGTCGGCCCCCATATCGCCAAACAATTGACCGCAGAACGGCCCGGCAATTAGGGTGCCAAGTTCGAGTACTCGCAGGTGAGTGAGCGGACCGTCCGTCACCTTAGCTAAAAGCCTGCCGCAGCGTCGTTCATTCGACTTCCGCTCCAAAATTCACGGTCCTGGTTTCCAACTGTCGCGCAACGACACCGTTTGATTGAATACCAAAGCGTCGTCTATGCCGCCACCACCCAGAGTTCCGTTACTCGATAAGTCACGGTAGAAATAACCCGTTCGTTCGAACTGAACGTGGGGGTCCGGCGTTTCAACGATCGCCCGCTCAACAACGCCGTCGGTCGTGGTAACCGAGTCAGCATTAAAATCTTGGGCTATGTCTTTCGGATCCGGTGTACGGAAGAGGTGGCCAAACGATCTAACCTGGACCCCAAGCGCATTCGAGGCCGAGACGTAATGAATAACGCCTTTCGGTTTCAGGCCACTGGTATCGTTACCGCTTCGCGAATCGGGAAAGTAAGTTGCTCGAATGGCTTGTATGTCTCCCGAATCATTCCTTTCTACCTCGTCGCAGCGAATGATGTAGGCATACCGAAGCCGAATCATCGCACCAGGTGAAAGCCGTTTGAATTTTTTCGGTGGATCGTCACTAAAATCCGACCTTTCAATAAACAGCTCTCGGCCGAACAATAGCTCTCGCCTGCCCATTTCAGGATATTGAGGGTGCCAGGGGGCACTAAGCACCTCGTCTTCGCCTTCAAAATTCGTGACCAACACGCGCAATGGTTCCAGCACCGCCATTGCTCGAGGCGCACGCCCTTCTAGCTCCTGGCGGATACAAAACTCGAGTAACTCGACTTCCACAAGATTGTCTTGTTTCGTGACTCCGATACGCTGACAAAATTCTCGGATAGCGCCGGCGGGCACTCCTCGCCGACGCAACCCTGCAAGCGTCGGCAATCGTGGATCACTCCATCCATCAACTTTTCCTTCACTAACCAACCGTGCCAGAGCGCGTTTCGACATCACGTTGTATTCAAGACCTAACCGCGAAAATTCAATTTGGGGGGGATGAAAATTGATGTTGATGTTATCTAAGACCCAATCGTAGAGCGGCCGATGATCTTCAAATTCCAGCGTACATAGCGAATGAGAAATACCCTCAAGCGCGTCACAAATGCAATGGGTGAAGTCGTACAAGGGATAAACACACCAACGATCGCCCGTACGATGGTGACGTTTGTGCATGATTCGATATAACACCGGATCACGCAGGTTCATGTTGGGAGAGGCCATGTCGATTCGAGCGCGTAACACATGATCACCATCATCAAATTCGCCAGCGCGCATTCGCTCGAACAGTTCAACATTTTCGGCAACCGTTCGATCACGAAAAGGACTATCCGTGCCAGGTTCGGTTAAGGTGCCTCGACTTTTCCTCATCTCCTCTGCTGACTGACTGCAAACAAACGCCTTGCCATCGACAATCAGTTGCTTCGCAAATGCAAAGAGTTGGTCGAAGTAATCCGAGGCGAATGTCAGATTCTCGCCCCAATCAAATCCGAGCCAATTCACGTCCTCCTGAATCGACTGAACGAATTCTTCACTCTCTTTGCTCGGATTGGTGTCGTCAAATCGGAGGTAGGTCTTGCCTCCGAATTCCTCGGCAACTCCAAAATTGAGGCAAATGGACTTGGCATGGCCAATATGCAGGTGGCCATTCGGCTCGGGAGGAAACCGTGTCACCACGCCCTTCTCGAGGGCGCCGTCATCAAGGTCTCGACGTATCCGGTTACGTATGAAGTCACGCAGGTCAGCGGCCATGGTTTATTTTACTGCATAGACAATCAACGGTCTTAGCACACTCACCCGCTTCGAGAACACGGTTCGTGCGCCCCCATGGTGCCACCCCTCAATGCGCGGGCAGGCAAATCAACATGCCACCCCGTAAACTTCACGGTATATCGGAATAAACGGCCTAGATGGGATGCGAGTCACACAAACGAGAGTTCGATGGGGCCTGGTATGCCTGGCCACACTGTTTGTGGCAGTCCTAACGTGGCTTCATCAACAGAGCACACGCTTGTCGATCATGGACATGCTCCGCCAAATGGAGGGCGAGCATTGGTACCGGGTATCGCTAAATCAGCGACCCGTCGGACAATACCGAACCGAGGTTCTTGTTGATCGCACGATTCGGATCGTGACCGAGATGCAATTCCGTTTAGGAAGTCCCGTCGAGACACAGATACGTGAGACCCGCGTGTTTGCGACTGAACCTCCGTATCAACTAATTCATGCGCGCCATACTCAACGCCGCGGCGTAGCTGATGACGAAGTCCTTGAAGCGACCGTTTTACGAGACCGAGGCAAGCTCTATGCCGTCGCTCCGACCGGGACGCAGTTACCGCTGCCCTCCGAATATGAATTAGCCGATTACCTCAATATTGAGTTGTGGTTAATGAACGACGCACCGCGAGCAGATCAGTCGCGTGAGGCTAAGCACATCGATTTCGAAAGATTGGATATCGCTACCAAAATCTGGTCCGTATTCGATAACAACGATCAAGGCTACATCGTTCGTTCAGAAAACGAGCTCGGGTTCACCGAAATACAACTCGATCATGAGTTGACTGCCAAGACGATGAAGGACCGACACTTTTTTCTCGAACGGGTGACCAGTGAAAGGGCGGTATCGAATTGGCGTCGACGGGCTAATTTTCCACGCCAGCAAGAGTTTTCGATTGCCCTCCCGGAACCACTTCGCAACCCCACAAAACTATCTCGGCTGGTACTGCAACCATCGGGCGTATCGCCCCGGGACAGCGGGATCTTGCTCGTCGGCGACAGCGTGTCACACGCTAAAGTCGACCCCATCACACCGACAACTTATCTGCGAGAAACGCTGAGACACCCCGTTTCGCACCAATCGATCAAGGACCTGGCCAACGCTGCAACTCGAACGACCACAACACCGCTCAAACAAACGGAGGCTTTGACACGCTTCGTTCACAACTATCTCGTCTACGAAGACCTCGAAGACGTTCGTAGCGTCTTGGACACGATCGAACGACGAAGCGGAGATTGTTCCGAATTTGCCGAACTTTTTACCACGCTGGCCCGTGCTTCTAATCTTCCTGCTCGAACCGTCGTGGGTCTAGCCTACGACGCGAACAACCGCGTTTTCGCTAAACACGCGTGGAACGAAATCGCGATTGACGGTTGGTGGATGGCGGTGGATCCAACCTGGAATCAAGTGAGAGCGGATGCCACGCATCTCCGCCTCTCGGATGAGACAATGGCCGCATTGGAACAGTCGTCGCCGCTGAGCTTCGAGATAGTCGAAACCGAATACTTCAACGCCGGTTCTTAGAACATCTGAAGTAACCGGGACATCTCCAAGATGGATATCAGGATATCGTGAATAACACCGTGAGTACGACCCGCCGCAATAGTCTCTGGGTCATTACCCAAGGACAACGCACTCGCTACTCCCTCGCTCTAGTCGCTATGGGACTGGCGAGCGTCTTTGCCATTGCCGCCCCGTTGGTCGGCATGTACGCGCTTGATGTTGTCGTCTATCGGGATTTCAGCCTCGGTACCAATGTCCTCGTTTCGCTCACCCGCGAGTTGAGCGGATCAGACTCGTTTGCGTGGTATCTATGGCTGTCGGCTGCTGCCGGAGTCGTCCTGACCCTCCTCGCAGGGGTATTTAGTTTTCTCAAAAGCCGCTGGGCGGCGATCGCTTCTGAAGCCTTGGCACAACGACTGCGGGACGAACTTTTCGGACACCTCCACCGACTGCCGGCAGATTTTTTTGACGCCGCCGACAGTGGCGATTTAGTCCAGCGCTGCACTTCAGACGTTGAAACCATCCGCGTCTTTCTCCAAGCCCACGTCGTCGAAATCGGTCGGGCCGTGCTGCTCTTATTTGCCATGTTGCCCGTCCTCTTTTGGCGTGATTACCGACTCGCATGGTTGTCGATATGTCTCATGCCCTTGCTGGGTGTGGGTGCCTTCGTGTTCTTCCGTCGAATCAAGACATTGTTTGAAATCACCGATGCATCGGAAGGCGTTTTAACCGCGGTGCTAAAAGAAAATCTCACCGGTATCCGAGTCGTCCGGGCTTTTGCTCGCCATGACTTCGAACGCGATCGATTTGGCGAACGCAATAGAGCATTCCGCGACAACTACTACCGGTTAAATAAGGTCATGGCCATCTACTGGTGTGCCAGCGACTTTATAGCGACCTGCCAGATTGGGATTGTACTGATCGCCGGTGGCGTCTTCCTCGTCGAAGGTTCACTAACCGTCGGTGAACTGTTCGTCTTTATCAGCCAAGTCTCGATGGTCATTTGGCCGATTCGCCACCTCGGGCGCGTCCTTACTGATTCGGGCAAAGCTATTGTGGCACTCGGACGCGTTGACCATATTCTTAAATCGCCCGAGGAAAGTGTCGAGCCAACACCCGCGACAGGACGAGGGCGCGGCGCTATTACCGTTAGGAACCTAGATTTTAGTTACCCCAACGGACAGGGCATTCTTCGGAACATGTCGTTATCGATCGCTCCTGGCGAAACGGTCGCCCTAGTGGGCCCGCCCGGATGCGGCAAGACGACGTTTATCCGTGTGCTGCTACGTTTCTATCCCTACCAAAGAGGACAAATAGAGATCGACGATTTAGAGTTAAACGAGACGGACCGCGAGTGGATTCGCACCCAAATCGGGGTGGTACTCCAAGATCCATTCCTTTACGCCCAGACGATCGATTCAAACCTGCGCGTCGGACGGCCCACTGCGCCGCACGAGGATTTACTGCAAGCCGCGCAAGACGCGTCGTTGCACGAGTCAATATCCAAGTTCGCCAACGGCTACGACACCATGGTCGGCGAACGCGGCGTGACGCTATCGGGTGGTCAGCGACAACGCGTCGCCTTGGCGCGAGCCCTACTCAAAGATCCGCCCATACTCGTACTTGATGATTCACTATCCGCCGTCGATACGGATACCGAGCACCGCATCTTAACGGCACTGGAACAGCGTCGTGGCCGGCGGACGACGCTCATCGTTGCTCATCGGCTGACCACGGTGCGAAACGCCGATCGTATCCTTGTCATGGACGACGGATGCATCGTCCAGCAGGGATCCCATCAACAACTTGCCGAAGAGCAAGGTCCGTATCGCCGTCTATGCGAAATCCAGGGTGCCCTCGACGAGTCGATTCGCAACGATCTCGAGGGGTTGAACCGTGGATAACTACGACGACGAAAATTATGACGATGGCTTCGACGAACTACGATCCAGTGCCACGATGCAAATCAGCCTCTGGCGACGTTTGTTCACCTTTACGCTCCCCTACAAGGCCGAATTATGGGTGATCGTGGTCGCCGGAAGCGTGACTGCGCTTATGGAGATGGCGTATCCCCTTATTACCAAGTGGTTAATCGACGATGTCGAAGCAAACGGTCAAGAAGCCGATCTATTTTTCTGGGCAATGGTTTACTTAGGAACCTGTTTCCTCATGGCCGTTTCCATTGGTAGTTTCATATGGATGACGTCGAAAATTCGCGTCTACGCGAGTTACGACATCCGCAAAGCGGCATTCGCGAACTTGCAGAATTTGTCGTTTTCATTTTTCGACTATCGACCCGTCGGCTGGTTAATGGCACGTATGACATCCGACTGTGAACGCCTAACGAACATTCTGGCGTGGGGGTTGCTCGATCTCATTTGGGGTAGCGCGGTCATGATCGGTATGACCGTCGCGATGCTTGTGATGAACTGGAAATTAGCACTGTTGGTGTTGGCCATCGTCCCATTCCTTACTTGGGTGTCGATAAAATTCCAACGAACCATTCTCGGGAGCGCGCGTGCCGTGCGTCGTACCAATTCAAAGATCACAGGCGCATATACGCAGGGCGTTATGGGGGTTCTCACGAGCAAAACGTTTTCGAGAGAAGCGCCCAATGCAAGCGAATTTCGCCACCTGACAGGTGACATGTACATCGCTTCTGTCCGAAACCTCACCTTGTCGGCAATTTATATTCCAATCATTCTAATAATGAGCAGCGTGGCGGTTGGACTCACACTGGCGGTCGGCGGATCGGACATGCTGGTTGGCATTGTCGAGGCTGGGACATTAGTGGCTTTCATGATGTTCGCTCGACATTTCTTCGACCCTGTGGAGGTGATGGGGTACTGGTTCGCCGAAATGCAGATGGCACAAGCGTCGGCCGAAAGAGTCTTAAGTCTCATTGATGCTGAACCCGAGATTAAAGACTCAGATTCTGTATCCAACGCCGTGCGTATCCATCGGTCTACACCTCAACGCGAAACCCGAGCTGCAGACGGTGGGTCCGTGGATATTCACGAAGTCGAGCTTGTAAACGTCAACTTCGCATACAACACTACGGTCCCCGTCCTCCGCGACATCAACCTGACCGCGCGTAAAGGTGAAACCATCGCCATCGTCGGCCCGACCGGTAGCGGGAAAAGCACGCTCGTTAACCTCATCTGCCGCTTTTACCAACCGACATCAGGACACGTTTCCATCGACGGTATCGATTACCGCAATCGCAGTCTTCACTGGCTCCAGTCCAACCTCGGCGTCGTACTCCAGAATGCGCACGTCTTTCGAGGAACCGTCCTAGAAAACATTCGCTATGGCCGTTTAACTGCTTCCGATAGCGACGTGATCCAAGCGGCGGAAACCGTTGGTGCCCACGAGTTCATTAATGCGCTCGAGAACGGCTACCGGACCGACGTCGGAGAAGACGGCGATATGTTATCCGCGGGTCAAAAACAGCTCGTCTCGTTCGCGCGGGCGATTCTTGCCGACCCGCAGATATTAGTGATGGACGAGGCAACCAGCTCAGTCGACACGGTCACCGAGGCTAAGATCCAACGTAGCCTCGACCAGGTCTTATCGGGCCGCATCAGTTTCGTAATCGCGCATCGGTTGTCGACGATTCGAAATGCAGATCGGATAGTCGTTCTCATCGATGGTCAAATTTCAGAGATTGGCGATCACACCCAACTCATTGCCCGTGGTGGCCATTACGCCAAGCTCTATTACCAACAAAGCCTCCAAGAGGCGACTCGGGATTGGTCATCGAGACTCTCCGACGACGGAGACGAACTAGCGGAACCCTCTCCCGCATAGTGCCAGCCTAAGAAACCTTTTTGCCAATGCTCACCACTAGAGCAGTAATCAAATCCCGTTGATCGGCTCGCCCAGGCTATTCGGCCAGCAATCGCCGTATTCTCTGACTAGCTTGCACAGTCAGAAATTAACGCCCATGCGCGTTCCGCTCCCACCGCTGCAACCTCGCGACCGATTAGTTGCTGCCACTCGGTCTCATGACCATACTCGTCTCGCCAAGCCCAAAGTCGACGCGTGTATTGATGCAGTTCATGCTCATGCGTGAAGCCCATCGCGCCGTGAGCCTGATGCGCAATTTCAGCGACAATCCCAGCCGCTTCACCAACTCGCACTTTGGCCGCCGCTACTTGCAGAACGAACCGGTTCGTGTCCATCGCTTCAATGGCAGCATCGCTAGCACGGATCGACGCGGCGACTTCACCTGCCATCCGCGCGACGTTGTGTTGAACGGCCTGAAATCCCGAAATGGGACGACCAAATTGTTTCCGCTCGCCAACGTAGTCGATCGTTAACTCGAGCAATTTCTCGAGCCCCCCACACATCGATGCGACTCTGGTCATGGCCATGATCGCCCGAAAATTCGGTGGTAACTCGATTGATTCGAATTCTTCAAAAACGATCTCGTCCCTCGGCTCGCCGGCAAGGTTCGCGCCTTGCACGACATCGAATTCTGTCACCAGTTGTCCATCATCCGTAACGACGCGCATGGCGCGACGGGCCCACGGAGCGATTGAACCCTCGGCCACCGTGGTTAACCCCTCGCCTTGAAAAAATCGATTGCTCACAAGAATTTCAGCGAAAGGCATTGGTAGGGCAACCTTCCCCGCCAATCGGATCACACGAAACGCATCAACCAGCGTGCTACCGGACTCTTCGCCCCCGACTTGGTGCAAACCGGCTTCTTTTACGACAGCCCATAAATCTTCTGGGAATAGACCTCTCTGATCATCCGCGGGTCCCGATTCAGCCTCGTCGCGTACTGCCTTATTGCAATGATCGGTGAAGACCCGTTCCGCCGTATCCAATATCAGGTCGTGCATCATCTAAGACCCAGACCACGGGCGATAACGCCGCGTAAGATCTCACGAGTACCTCCTCGAATCGTAAAGGACGGTGAGTGCAATAGAGTCTGTTCTAAACTGCACCGCAACGGGTGTTTCGGCCCCAGACGTGGTGTCGCAAGACGAATCAATTCTGGTAGTACTTTTTCAAAATCGTTGCCGAGCGACTTCACGAGGGCAGCCTCGGTCGCCGGATTTTTCCCCGCTTGCAACATGGCGGCCACCGAAATCGACATCTGACGCAACGTCATGACGTGGCTAGCCAACCGCCCAATAAGGGCTGACTGTTCGTCGGATGGGTTGGAATCCACGTAGCGAACAAATTCAACAAATACACGAAAAGCCGAGAGGAATCGCTCCGGGCCACTCCTCTCGTAACCCAGTTCACTCGTTACTTGCTCCCAGCCGTTGCCAACCGTGCCGACGAGATGCTCCGCCGTCACAAAGCAATCCTCGAAGACAACCTCGTTAAAGTCTTCTCCACCGGCGATATTCTTGATCGGTCTAACCGTGACGCCATCGCCATGCAAATCGACGAGAAACTGCGATAAGCCCTCGTGACGACTCTCGCCAGGCGGTCCGGTACGGACCAAAGCAACCATGTAGTGGTTCCGATGCGCGTCCGTCGACCATAATTTCGTTCCATTAACCACCCATCCGTCCTCCACCTTACTCGCTCTCGTTTGCACGGATGCTAGGTCCGATCCGGAATTTGGCTCGCTCATACCAATCGAAAAATAAGATTCCCCACGGGTGATGGGCGGTAAATATTTGAGTTTCTGCGCCTCGGTTCCGTAGCGAAGAAGCAACGGGCCGCTCTGACGATCGGCGATCCAGTGCGCACTTACCGGGGCTCCAGCTGCCAGCAGTTCTTCGGTGACGACGTATCGTTCAAAAAAACTTCGGTCCGCACCACCGTATTGCTTGGGCCAAGTCATCCCGATCCAGCCTTGCTCACCAAGCTTCCGCGAAAACGCCGGAACATGGCCCTCGTTAAAGTCCGAGTTAGGAAGATAGTCGGAGGGAATTTCGCGAGCAATAAATTCTCGGACTCCTGTACGGAGTATTTCCGCTTCCGTCGGTAATTGAGCGGATTCGAAGTTAAGTCCTGAAAACATATTTCGTACTCGAAGGTCCTAGGCCGCAAGAGTCGCCTGAACCGTCGAACCTATAGGCTCGACCATGGCATTGCAATCCGAGGGGACGTTATGATTCCAGGCCTAACTGCATCCCCGAGAGATCATTCTTTGCGACGTCCCAGCACCAATCGAACCCTTGCACAATGAACCGCAATAAAATTACCGAGACACTCGAGCCCATCATGTCGCAGATCGAAAAACGATCTGCCGTCACCGACACCTTTGTGGACAAAGAGACTTACCGTCTGTACTTGACAACGTTCTGGGCAAACCTAGTTATGGATCCCGAAGAGGCGCAACTGACCGAAACCGACCTCGAAACGGCACACAGCGTGATTAACGAAGTTGCCCTTAATATTCTCGGCGAATCCGAAGCCATTACTGAGTCGTTTCGATTCATCGCGAGCCGTCCGGGAGAAACCGCTATGGATAAAGCCAAGCTGTCGAAATCTCACAGGGATCTACTCACCTATTTTGCGTCGATGATTCTCGACCCGGACGGCCACCGCAAATGGATGAGCGAGTTTCGCGACCGCTGAAAGGGATTTAATGCACGCTAACGATCACGCGCCGTTCTTTCGGACCAAGTCGATGCTCCCAAAGGAAAATTCCCTGCCACGTACCGAGTGCCATGCGGCCATCGATCACTGGAATGGTGACATGTGAGGCCGTGATTGCAGCTCGGATGTGCGCGGGCATGTCATCGGGACCCTCGGCACGATGCGCATATAACTGAGAATCTTGAGGAACTGATCGATCCATCCACGCTTGTAAGTCAGCGAGAACGCTGGGATCTGCGTTCTCTTGTATGACCAGGCTAGCGGACGTGTGTTGTATGAAAACCGTCACAAGTCCCTCGTCGATCCCGCTTCCCGATACGATCTCGATAACTTGCTCAGTAACGTCGTACAAACCAGCTCTCTCAACAAGTATCTCGAGCTCAACATTCATACGTCTAAACTCCTCGAACAGTTACGCGTTTCTTCAACGCCCATCGATTAAGGCGTAGCCGAGGTCTCATCAGACGCCACACGCGCCTGAAACGTGAGCAACAACGGGAGGATAAATAAGGTAAACAGCAGCAACAACGAAACGGCCAACGTCAACAAATACCCGATCGAAGCCGTTCCTTGATGAGGCGAAATCGTCAGCGCAGCAAACGTCCCGATGGTGGTAAGCGTGCTCAGAACTACCGCTCGAGGTGTACTCGAATGCATCAATTCCGCGACGGCACCGCTCCGACGAAAGCGTTCAACAACATGGATCCCATTGTCCACCCCTAAACCGAATATCAACGGGATCACGAGAATATTCGCCATATTCAACGGCATATCGATCAATACCGCGACGGCAACCGTGAATAACGCCGTTAGAGCTAGAGGGATCAGGACCAATACCGGCGTCAGCGCACGCCGGAGAAAAACGGTAAGTACCGTGCCGATGCCAACGACGGCGAAGACCAAGGCCCAAAGGAAGGAATTGACCACCACATTGCCGACACCCCATTCCAATACGGGTCGGCCGGTAGCAAACGGCACCTCGGCGCGAACCTCCTCGATAAATCTCGACAACTCTGTGACATCGCTGATGTCGAGTGCCGGTATCGCCGTGGAAAGGTAGTCTCCGTCCGAGCTCACGAGCCTTATTCGCAAACTCGCGGGTAAGTCGTCGAATCGTATCTCCTCAGCCAGGATCGCGCGGCGCAGCCAATCGAGTTCCTGGACTAAACCGCTAATCACCATCGATTGCCATTCCTCCAACAGGATGGGTTCGATTCGCGCAACCTCCCCTAACAGGCGAACGCGAGCATGATCCAAATCGCTATCCTCAAACGAATTCTCTCGAAGAGCTTTTTTGAACTGGGCAAAGCCGTCTGCCAGTTCCAACGAGGTGGGGGGCGAGAAACTGATTCCTGGTTCAAGCGCACTAAACAAAAAATCTTGCGCATCTTCGAGCAGGAAGAGCTTGTCGTCTTGTTCTTTTGGCACGTAATCGAATGGTGTCGTGACTTTCCCAACCGTCGGCAGGTCCAGAAGGCGGTTAAGGTTCCGGGTTTCCTGGTCGTCCTGTGTGAGTATTGAGAGAGTGTAGTCCGTGACGATTTCTTCTTCTTGAAGGAGCGCCAGTGTGCGCATCGATTCTGAGTCTGGGTCGCGCAACGCCAGCACGCTGTAATCAAAATACATCCTTGATCCGACAGCGGCCGCAACGACGGTCATAAGAGAAATCCCGACAAGGATCGGGGTTCGCCGTTCAGATAGCCATTTCATGGCGAGGTCACCGCTGGCGACTTGTGTGTCCGGAGCTCGTCCAGGCATTCCGACCAAGACAAAGACTGCTGGCAACAACGTGAAGGTGAGCATGAAGGCAACGATCATGCCTCCAGCAGAAATAATCCCCAAATCGCCAAGCCCTTTATAGTCGGTAGGAGCAAAGCCCATGAATCCGATCGCGGTGGTTACGGCGCACAACAAGATCGCCCGGCCGACGGTTGCGCCAGCCCGCTCAAGCGCTGGTTTTACGGCTAAACGCTCTCGATACATTGCCTCACGAAACCGAAGCGAGAAGTGAACTGCTGAGCTGACTCCAAGTCCAAAGAACATGACCAAGAAAATGATCGACATGGTGTTAAATTCACCCACCGTGAGCAGCGCGTATCCCGTCGTCCAGATAATGCCAATCCCAATCATGGCGAATGTCGCGCCGATAATACGGACCGAACGAATGCCCACACCTAAAACCAGAAGTAAAACGCCTAAGGAAATAAACCCGGCGATACGCACGCCGTCTTGGGCCGCTTTGATTTCCTCATGAGAAAGCGCTATTTCTCCCGTGACGGCAACGTCGATATCATCAGGGATCGCACTGGCCGCTATTTCGGCTCTGAGGTTTTGCATGATGAGCGCGTTCGGCAGCGCATCGGAGTAATCGACTTTACCGCGCAAAATAATCAAACCGACGATTCGCTTCTCGCCGCTATCAAAGAACTCATCAGCCCAGCGTACCGGCGAGCTATCACCGGCAAGTAAGGACTCCGCCGAATCTGCCAAGATCCGTAAGACCCGGTCGAAACCGGTCTCTGCCTCGTTTTCAAGACCGTCGCGGCCCAAGGAAAATACGGACCGTAAACTAGGGTCTTCGGCGACGCGCGTCAGCATGGGTTGAGCGTCGGCCAATCGATCGACCATCGACTCCAACGCATCAAACTCCATCATTAGAAACGCGTTATCGCGGAAAAAAGGATCCGTCATCGGCGAGTACACGTCGGAGAACATGTCGGATCGCGCCATAAGCCGCCGATGGATGGTTTTGGAGGTGTCCTCTACCCCTTGCATTGAGGTGCCGCTGACGACCACGACGGCCGTATCAACAAGTTGCGGGAATCGAGATCTAAACGAATCAAAATCATCTCGCCAGGGCGCGTCCTGACGAATGAGATCACTCAGATTTGAATTCATCTGGAATCGGGTAATGGATACCTGGCCAAGCAGCGTGGTTATTACGGCAATGACTAGTAGCGTGCTCAGTGGCCATGACGCGACCATGCCGACCCATCGCGCAAGAATTCGGTCCAACGTCTATTACTCCTCGTCGAATTCCTCTAATAGAAGATCGAAGCCGGCCTCAACCGGTGGCTCGCCATTAAACACGGCATCCCGCCGACGCTGGTAAAAAGCTTCTCGGGTGAACGTGTAGGGGTCGAGAGAAGCCTCGTCTCGCACATCCGTCGCGAGAAGAACTTCAGCACGGGCGCTGGCCAGATCAATGGCACCCACCCAACCGTTGTAGTTTTCGTGCATGGCTAATCGAGGTAATCCCGCTCGTACAATAAGGTGAGGTAGGTCACGTACCGTCGTCGGTCCCAATATGGGCACGTACAGATAGCGCGACCGTGTGTAACCCCAAGATGCTAGGACTTGCCCTAGATCCTCCTCCTGCGGTTCCAATCCCATCACAGTTGCGATATCTAACAAGCCGCCCACACCAAGCGTACTGTTGACGATAAACCGGCCAGCATCCCGAAACCCGCGTTCCGGCGCTCCCTGTAGAAATCCCGACAAAGCGCTCTCTGTCGAGCGAAGATTGCTAAAAAAATTCTCGACCGCTGCCTCTGCAAACGTTGGCATGACTTTGCGGTATCCGACCGCCAACGGCCGTAATACCCCGCGATCCAGTACTTCGGAGATCTCGTACGAGCGTCGGTTAACCGACTCTACAGGGTCGTAGACGGCATAGTCGGGACCCGGACCAAGAGCGCAACCGAAAGCAAACGCCAAGAACACCGCCGAAAAAACCACGCTACGGCGCATCAGAAGACCGATATTCCTCGATGCTGTCCCTAATACTCCTTCTCAGCCCGTCAAGACCCTCCGATCCGATAATGGAAGCGTAGTCGGAACGGCGCAAAGACAAATCACTCACGCCATCGGCAACGACGTTGAAAATAAGACCGTCCCTAAAATAGTAATCAAGTCGAACGACACTCCCGTCATTCTTCACTAGGTGTGTCTTTACCACCCACCGCCCCTCACGGACTTCCGTTGCTTCGACTGTCTCAAAGCGCTGCCCGTTAAAGCCTGAGAATCGGCTGGTATAGGTCGAGACGATCAGTTCTTGCAACAAAGCACGAAAACCGAGGCGTTCTTCCGCTGATTGCGCTCGCCAGGATTTGCCTAGGCTGATGCGTGTAATAGTCAGAACGTCAAACGCCTTGCCGACCGCGTGGTCCAGAACGGCGTAACGCTCAACGAACGGGGCACTCGATTTCATCGACGATAAAAGCTCGTGATGAAATTCAGCCACCACCTGTTCAGGTTCGCTACCGACCGCAAGTTCGAACGCCAACACTGTCAATAGGATTCGAAACATCGACTTCACCAAGCGAGCCAATCAGCTTACAGGAACCATAGAGAGAGTACCGGAATATACGTAATCAGAAGCAGCGCGAGAAGTAGGACGGCCATGAAGGGTAGACAAGCAGCATATAGCTCAATCACTGGTCGATTAAACCGATAGCTCGCAATAAATAAATTCATACCTATCGGTGGCGTGAAATAGCCGATCTGTAAATTCGCAAGAAAAATAATGCCAAGGTGCAACGGATGGATTCCGTACCCTATAGCCACTGGCAGAATCAGTGGGACCATGATTACGATGGCCGAAAATATGTCAAGTAACGCCCCAAGGAGAAGCAACAACACATTAAGGAGGATCAGAAACATCAGGCGACTGGAGATATGCTCTTGAATCACCTCGAAAAGTCGTTGCGGGACTTCGGTATCGACCAAGAAATTCGTGAATGCCAGCGCACAACCTAAGATGAGTATGATGCTACCCACCATGACCATGGCATCACGGATGATCGTCGGGATCTTGTTCAGCGCGACATCACGGTAAACGAACACTTCGATCACGAGAACGTACAATGCGGCTAGCGCAGCTGCCTCAGATATCGCGAAAATCCCGGAGTAAACGCCACCTAGCACAACAAAGGGGAGCGCCACCTCCCACTTGGCCTCAATCAAGCTTGTCCAGACTTCGTGCGGACGGAACGGCGTTCGTTTTGCACCGCCATGGCGCCACATGGTCCATGCCGACAGCGCCGACACCATCAAAACTACGGGTAATAATCCCGCCAAAAAGAGTTGCTGGATGGTAAACGGTTCGCCCACATCGAGCTGCTGGGCAACGATGCCGTAAAGAATAAGAGGTACCGACGGAACGATGAGCAGGCCAAGGCTTCCCGAGGTGGTCACGAGCCCAAGACCATATCGTTCGCTGTAGCCCGCTTCCTTCAGCATGGGAAGGAGGAGGGTTCCCAACGCAACGATAGTCACGCCCGATGCCCCGGTGAGGGCGGTAAACAGCGCGCAAGCGACGAATCCGACAATTGCCAGGCCAGCCGGCATCCAACCAAAGAGGGCGCGGGTCAGCGCCATGAGCCGTTCAGACGTTTTTGCCTCCGACATGACGTATCCGGCAAACGTGAAGAGCGGCAACGCCACCAACAACGGAGTGTCCGTGATCCGGTATATCTCGATTGCAACGACCGATAAATTGACGTCAGTCGCAAGAAAACCTAGCATCGCGGCCGCTAAGACCACGGCGAAAAGAGGCGCGCCTAGAAGCGCTAGCGCGACCACAGCGAATATACCCACCCAGATCATGCGCGTTCCGGCTGCACGGTTCGCACCAAGTACCGCAATCCCATCGCAAACGCAGTCACCGGGATAATCAGCTCGCAGATCCAGGCCGGAATGGGCCCGAATCCGGGCGTTTGATACACATAATCACCATAAACCACGGCGACGGAATACCACCCGAGGGTTAAACAGATGATCGACGTAAAGAGGCTCGTGAAACGGCCGATCATGGCGCGAACCCCGTCGTTCGCAAATCGAGCAACGATGTCAATGCAAATATGACCGTTCGTTCCAGCTGCCGAGGTCGCACCGAGCATGGTTACCCATAACACAGCATTACGGACCAATTCGTCACCCCAAAGTAAACCGCCACCAAGCACATTTCGGGCAATCACTTGGTAGAAAGCCACACCTAACATGGTGAGGAAAAGTGCGCCCAGCAAATACGTTTCCAGCTGAGCGAGCCAACGCTGCATACGCACTAGCAAATCGTTATCTCTGCGCCTTAAGTGCCGATTGAAATCTCTGATAGAGGCCGCGGCTAACAATACCTCGATCAATCCATTCTTCCGCCGCCTCCGCTCCAACGCGCCGCCATTCGCGGCGTTCCTTGTCTGATGGCGTTAGGAGCTCAATGCCCTGATCCAGCAGTACGTTGAATGTTGCTATATCGTCGGCTCGATTTTTTCGGTCCGCTTGCCTGACGACGTCCGCCATGATCGATCGCACACTCATCTGATCAGCGTCACTCAATCGCTCAAACTGGCTTGCAGAAACTACAAACAAGCCATAGACGTACATGAGCGGTAGATCGAGCACGTACTTGAGCTGCGTGTGCCATTGAAGGGCTACTGCGGCCACCGGTGGCGAGGTGATGGTGTCGAAAAGCCCCGTCTGGAGACCCGTCAAGACATTGGCAATCGATGACGGTATGGGCGTAATTCCAAAGGCAACCAATGTCCGCATGGCGGCTTCATCGCCCTGAGGTGTCCAAACCTTCAATCGCCGCGCTCCGGCAACACTGGTCGCCCGCTTTTTACCCATGGCATACGCCATCCCAACTTCGGCGATGCCGAAACAAACAAAGCCGGCGTCCTCAAGACCCCGCATTAATTCTGGATCAAGTATCGCGCGAACGTGATCAATCTCTTCCGGTGTACGGAAATGCATGGGCAAGTTGTAGACTTGCACGTCGGGGTAGATCCGGTTGAACACGCCCGTTGTGACGATTCCTCCATGGAGTTGTCCAACCCGCATCAATTTCAGCACGGTCTGGTCATCGCCCTTGACACCGCCAGGATAGAACTTAAATTTCACGCGTCCTTCGGTTGCGCGTTCCACCGAACGTCCGCCTTCCCGGAGCACCTTCATCCACGACGACCCATCGGGAGAAATCGTTGCGATCTTAAAGTTCGTCGCACCATTGGCTAGGTGGGCGACAAATACCATGCACAGCGGTAAAAGAATTCTAGAAATATTCATCAGCACTCTTAAGTAATGCGGCTGCCTGATCCTGCGCAACCAAATTAATCAGCGTCAGCGCTTCACCGTACGGGTCGGCATCGGTCACTTCGCTCAGAAGCGTATCGTGCAACTCGCGATCAAAAACAAGCCGCGCGTATTTCTCGGCGTACAAGACCTTTGCCATGAGATAGCGGCCACCGCTGATTTCAATCGCCCTTTCAAAATATCTGCGACCGACTTCCGGCCGTCCTCCCATGGCCGGCGGGAGTAATGTCTCAAACACACCGAGATACATGACCGCTGCACCTTCATCATAACTAGCATCAAGTTCGACAACTTTTTCCATCAGCGCTTTCACTCGGGCCAATTCCGCAATCGCAGCCCAATCGTCGCTGTGCGCCTGAATCCAGCCCGCCCAACTACTGGCATATGCGTACATGGCGGGTACGTCTGTTGGTTTCGAGCTGAGCAGTCGGGTTTCCAATTCCTCAAAGGGCATTTTACGTGCATCGCACGTCCAAGCGATAAGGCGACAAGCGGCGCGTTGTGAAAGCTCCATCGACTTGTTGGTTAGCCGGGTTTGCCGGGCTTGATCAACTACAAAACCGGTCGCGTAGGAAGCATTCAATCTCGCTGCCGCCGTCAACAGATTTGGGTTATCCGGGCTGGAGGTGAGTAACGCATCCAGGACGATCAAAAAAGCAGGAACACCCTCTTTCACCGTCGCGAGATCGTCGTTATTGAGTATCGCGCGCGATAGATCCTCAGCGAGCGTGTCGGTGACTGAAGAAACAATGCTCGCGCACCCGCTGAGGACCAACGTCGCAAGCAAAAACGCTATTCGTTTCATGGTCCTGCATTAACGAGGATCTCCGGAGAATTGTCCACCGCCACGCGTCGACAGTTAGCCTCATTTCGTGCGTATACGGCCGACTCAACGCCCCGATCACTGGTGCGCCTTGCCGATAAATCTGTAAAGCGCAACACGGTCACGATACAATTTTCCTTTGCTATCGAAGTATCCGAATGCCGTTATTTAGCGCTCGGTCCGGGGAGATTTACTTCCAACAACAAGGCGCCAGGGCCAATCCGCCTGTCCTGCTCATCCATGGCGTCGGTTGTCAGATCGTCGAATGGCCTGACACGCTCATCGATGCATTGGTCGACGCGGGATATCGCGCCATCGTATTTGACCACCGGGATGTCGGACTCTCTCACGAGGTCGACGCCGACATTCCAAGCATCGAAGACTTATTTTCGGCACTGTCCGATCCTTCATCTGTCCGACCGCCTTATACGCTTGGAAACATGGCCGACGACGTAATCGACTTGCTCGACCATCTCGGACAATCCGGCGCTCACGTCATCGGGTGTTCCATGGGAGGAATGATCGCTCAATGCTGCGCCATCAAACACCCAGATCGAGTGTTCACACTCACGTCTTTAATGGCGACGACGAGTAATCCGAGCCTGCCAAAACCCTCAGACAGCGTCATTGCCGCGATGGCTGCGTCGCTACATGCGGGTAACGGCGAAGACGCGCTCGCATCATCCATTCATGCCGCCAACACCAACGCCGGCCCTTACTATCCGTCCTCTGAATACGGAATTGCTCGGTTCATCGAAAGCGCACAGGCTCGAGCCCATCGACCTGCTGGGTCCGCAAGGCAAATGGCCGCTATCTTGACGGCTCCGGATCGATCGGAATTACTAGCCGACTTATCAATGCCCGTACTTGCCATTCACGGTGAAGAAGATCCCTTGATCGATGCGTCCGCGAGCGAGGACGTCATCAACAGCGTCCGCAACGGACACCTGGAAATCATCCCCAAGCTCGGTCATGACCTTCCCGAGCCAATCATTCCCGAAATGGCCGGAATGATGATCCAGCACATGGCATCGGTCGAGGTACTTCGGTGACAGCTGAACTTGTGCTTTGCGCCCGTGACGGTGCCATCGCGGAAATTACGCTTAACCGACCCGAGGTTATGAATGCCCTATCCCTCGAGCTTCGCGGAAAGCTGATCGACACCTTCCGCAACCTCGCCGACGACGTTTCTTGCGAAGTCGTTATTCTGACTGGCGCAGGACGCTGATTCACAGCAGGCCTCGACCTGAAAGAGTTGGGTGGCGAAACGAGCTCGGGTCGTCAGACGACGGATACATCCGTGACCCAACTTAGCGATGCCGTCGACTTACTTAAAGTTCCCCTAATCGGGGCGATTAATGGATTTGCAATTACTGGCGGCTTCGAGCTCGCTTTGATGTGCGATATCCTCATTGCATCCACCAATGCCCGATTCGCGGATACCCATGCCAGAGTGGGAGTCGTGCCGGGTTGGGGACTTTCACAACGATTGCCTCGGACGGTGGGCATTAACCGCGCCAAAGAGCTTTCTCTCACCGGTAATTTTCTTGACGCACAAACGGCATACGACTGGGGACTCGTCAATCGGCTCGTGGATCCCGACGATCTCCTCCCGACCGCCCGCGCTCTGGCTCGGGATATTCTCAGCACCGACCGACCAACGCGTGAAGCGATGCTCCAAATCATGGACGAAGGATGGCATACGACCCTTGGCGAAGGCCTCGACATCGAGGCAGTCGCAAATCAATCCCACTCTTTGAACCACGTGAACACGGGAAAAATCGCAGCCAGACGACAGAGCATTCTCGAACGAGGTCGATCCCAGACCTGAAATTCCAATCGAGGCGTGGGGCGGCGCGCTAGAAAAGCCAGGTCTCCTCATTTCGAACCGATACGTTATCGACCGTATCCAGTATTCCCTTAACACAGCGGATAACCCACCAGACGGTCGGGAGAATTAACAAGTACATGCCGCCGGGAAGCATGCGGACCAAAAGCGCAGACAAACCTAAATACAAACAACCGATCCAGAAAGTCCTGATCTGGAAACGACAGTGAGACACGACGAAGGCGTCTTCTCCACTCCGTCGCATCGTATACGCCAGAAAGAGCCCCAAAATCGCGGTAACCACCCCCAAATAGAGTCCGTACGTCAATTGGATTCTTGCTTTGTCTTGCATGCGCTTAGGCGACTATCAATCGAGGTCTCGGATTAGATCTAACGTGCCGCCCAACGTTTCGAGCCGGGCACTCAAATCTTTGCCAGCCGGTTGAACCCTCAGGGTCGACACACCTGCAGTTTTGTATGCCGAGAGCCTTTCTCGTATCGCCTCTTTATCGCCTACTAAGTTCGATTGTAAAACCATCTCCTCAGGTACCTTTGCAATGGCTTCGTCGCGTCGACCAGCGACCCACAGTCGTTGCACCTCCTTCGCCGACGCTTCCCATCCACCACGCTTGTACGCGTCATTGTAAAAATTTGTTTTAGCGGACCCCATCGCGCCTAGCGTAAATGCCATACCAGCTTTTAGAGGACCCATCACGTCGTCCACGTCAGGCTCAAACGCCACAGTACCTCCAACTTGAATGTCAATATCGCCCAGCACTCGCCCGTGGGATTCTGCCCCTCGTCTAATGAAGTCCAGATGCGCGTCAGCGTTGGTCGGCGTGAAAGAAGTCCCTAACCAGCCATCAGCCAATTCACCCGTCAACTCCAAAGCTCGTGGTCCAAGCGTAGCAAGGTAAATAGGTATAGCCTGGTTACCAGGCTGCGATAACCGCAGCGCTTTACCCTCACCGCCTGGAAGAGGCAGGGTATGGTATTTGCCTTGGTAGGCTAGCTTTTCCCCCTCAAACGCGAGGCGGATGATGTCTATCGTTTCACGCAAACGCGTGAGTGGTGCCTCAAACGGACGGCCTTGAAGACCCTCAACCACCTGGGGCCCCGACACACCAAGCCCGAGCAAGAACCGATCGTTAGAAAGCGCGGCCATCGTCAATGCGGTCATGGCAGTCATCGATGGAGTTCTTGCACTAATTTGCATAATCCCGGTACCCAGTTTGATGCGGTCTGTTCTTGCCGCAAGGTAAGCAAGTGGGGCGACGGCATCCTGCCCCCATGCCTCCGCCGTCCACACGGCGTCGACGCCTAACTTTTCAGCCTCCACCACGTAGTCGACCTGACGATCAAAGTCACGTTCTTGCCCCGACGCCGCGCCGCCCACCCCGATGCTCACTTTCATTCGAAAAAACCTATGTTGCCAAGCCCATCAGACGCATTGCTAGGGATCGACATTGTGCACGTCAACGATCCCGCCATTCGTCGCGAACCGGTAGCGATAAGAATAGGATATTCTTATTAACGCACGCGTGCTCACAACACGATGCGGATCATGGAGAACATAAAAGAACACGCGGATGTACGACAAGTTTATTCGTGACAACATCAAACACGGGTCGTTCAAGCTAGTTCACCCCAACGGTGACGAGCAAATCTACGGAAGTGGCCAAGCGTCCGTCGTGTGGAAGATCAACGACGCGCGGGTGTTGTCCAAAATCGTTCGTAACCCACTCCTTAACCTTGGCGAAACGTATATAGAGGGAGGCTGGGATGTTGAGGATGGAAAGCTTGCTGAACTGCTCACCATTCTACGAACGAATCTTGAGGATGGACTCGTTCGGCGAGGGGCCACTGCAGCCTACGCGGCAATTTTGCAGTCCTGGAACAATATCGGCGCAAGCATGCGGAATGTCAGTCATCATTACGACCTCGACGCTTCTCTTTTTCGTGCATTCTTGGATCAAGACATGCACTACTCGTGCGCCTATTTTCGTTCCCCGGACCAACCTCTTGAAGAGGCTCAGTCCGCGAAGTGCGATCACATTCGAAGAAAATTGTGTCTCAAGCCCGGCCAGAAAGTACTTGATATCGGCTCCGGCTGGGGGAGTCTAGGACTTTACCTAGCTGATAAGGAAGACGTCCAAGTCACCGGCCTTACCTTGTCCAACGAACAACTCGCTGTGGCCAACGATGAGGCCGTTCGGCGCGGGTTAGATAACCAGGTTCAATTTCGTCTAGAAGATTACCGAAACCACCATGGAAAATACGAT
This sequence comes from uncultured Pseudomonadales bacterium, assembly GCA_963992075.1. Lineage (GTDB taxonomy): Bacteria > Pseudomonadota > Gammaproteobacteria > Pseudomonadales > Azotimanducaceae > UBA11889. Next base: position 24,783 of record CAXDSX010000002.1, read on the forward strand.
GCCGTTGTCTCTGTCGGTATGTTCGAGCATGTCGGTTTAAGAAACTTCGACGGTTATTTCAATAAGGTCGCCGAGCTCCTCTCAAGGGACGGCATAGCAATGATTCATACCATCGGGCATACGGATCGGCCCGCCGCGACCAACCCATGGATCCGCCGACACATCTTTCCCGGAGGCTACATCCCAGCAATCTCCGAGATCACTACCGCGATTGAGCGGAGTCCGCTCGTGTTCGCAGATATCGAAGTCTGGCGACAGCACTACGCGTTGACGTTGAAAGAATGGAATCGTCGATTTCAGACAGTACGGTCCGAGTTTGCGCGTGAAAAAGGCGAAAGGTTTTGCCGAATCTGGGAGTTTTATTTGCTTGCGTGCCAAACCGCCTTCGAAGTATCAAACTTAGTCGTCTACCAACTTCAACTGGGCCTTAACAATATGTCGGTGCCAACAACAAGGGACTACTTGTACGACAGCCCTTAAGGCTTGAGACCTGCATCACGTTGATCGGCCGAAGAAAGTGCAGCCGTTACATAGCTAGCCGCCCCCTGGAGCCCAAGCGAGTCTTCGCTAAACAATACGGTTGGAACGGATTGAAGAATGTCGGCCTGAATCCCTACGTTAACAAAGCGACGACGAAAGCGACTCTCGTCCAGCATCGGCGCCACAGCGGCCACAACGGTTCCCCCAACGTATACCCCTCCGAGCGCGTGGGCCGTCAGCGCCAGTGAGCCACACGCCGTGCCAAACAACGCGCAGAAAGTTTCCAGGGTTCGATGACACACCGGATCGCTAATGGACAATCCAAGCGTACTAATCTCTTTCGGTCCGAGTAATTCGGGTTTACTTCCCCACAACGCCGCAACGGCACGGTATAGGTTGACGAGTCCGGGACCGGACAAGAAGTGTTCCCACGTCACCGCCTGTAGACCAAGTTCTTGCTCAGCCGCATCCACCAGCTCACGTTCATATGCGTCAACGGTCGCTATTCGTACATGACCTCCTTCTGACGGGACTACGGCCCGACCGTTCTTGTGGGATGGAAGAATGGCCATACCGAGCCCAGTACCAGCGCAAGCTATAGCTCGCGTTTCATTTGAACGAATCGCGCCTGATTCCCCTATCGGTTTCAAAACCGACGAATCATCTACATTAAATGCGTGACCAAGTGCCACGAGATCGTTAATTACTAGCACTGGCACGTCCAACGCGTTTGAAATCTCACGTTCGTCGAAGCTGAGATCCGTATTCGTCATCGATGCTCTACCATCAATTACGGGCCCGGCAACGGCAAAGCAAATTGCGGCAACGTTCGTTATCCCCCATGCCTCCAGCACCCGGGTAACGACGGTTTCAGCTGTCACCCCACCAAATTCGGCGGTCGTAAATTCCCGAAAATGCAACGCCCGACCCTGCTCGTACACTGCAAAACGCGCCCGCGTACCACCGATGTCTGCAACTAGCAAAGTCAAGTCGGTAGTATCCGTGCGCTTTGCAGGTCGGCGAACTGGTTCCGGAACATGTCTTCGGTGTCGATGCATTCCGCGAAACCGTGTTTTCGTGCCTTAATCGTTGAAAGGAGCGTGTTCTGTCCTCCCTTCAGTCCAAAAATCGCGTCCGCGAACTGCCAGGAATTTCCAACAAGCGCGTCCATCGAGTAGGGCATCAATTCGAACCGCCGAACTAGTTCATCCCAGACTGGCGATAACTTAGGCATCTCGTCGGCAAGGGACATCGGGCGATCATCGCCAACTTCCATCTCGAAAGAATCGGCGATCGACGACCACACCGATCGCCAAACTAGTTCGTCGCCGTTGGTGATGTTGTATGTCTCGTTACCATGGCCTGACTGAGCCCCAAACCAACGAACCGCACGGCCAAGCAAGCGTGCATCGGTCGCTTGCGTCACGAACTCGGGGCCACCAGGAAAATGCAAAGGTTCTCCCATAGCTTTCGAGATCGCCGCAAACACGCCAATAGCCAGCGTCATGTTCATCGGGCTTCCCGCCGCCAGACCACAAACGATCTGGGGTCGCAGTACGGTATAGCGCCATCCACCTGCGTTAGCTCGTTCTCGAACCAAATCCTCCTGTGGCCAATAGAAATTCGGGCCCGGTGGGCGATCGTGCCATTCCTTCCCCGGATTCAACATCGGTCCCAAGTGCGCGCCATACGCTTTGGTCCCTTGCAACAGCGTTAAATGTTCCGACGGTTCTATTGCGTCAAGCAAATTTCGAAGCATCCCTACATTGATGTCGATTTGATGTGTGTCACGCCAACCGGCAATCAAATCCTCTTTCTCGTACAAAGCGGCATAGACGACATGGGTAAAAGCGCCCAAAAAACCTAACGTCTCGAACGTCTCGATCCGGTCCGTTAAATCCACCGACACATGCGTCGCATCGGTAGGAAAATCCAACGAGCGGCGCGACAAAGCGACCACCGACCAGTCGTCGTCCCCCTCAAACGCCGACAGGACTCCCTGACCCACCAACCCACGAGCGCCGACGACCAGTAGCCTTTTGTGTGGCAAGACGGTACTCAATCCAGCTTCTCGGGTCCGCATTGTGCCGTTTTGCTTGCCGCTCGACCATTGCGTATCGTATCCCCAATGCGCGTCTTTTTGCCCTTATTCGCCCTGTGGTATTGCGTCAACGGCCTGGCCGATATCATTCGTATCGGGAACACGGGCGAACCAGCGACCCTAGATCCCCATCGCTACAATTTGCGGCTTGAGGAGACCATCCTCAATGACTTATACCTAGGCCTGACGACCATGGATGCCGCCGGCAACATCGTTCCTGGTGCAGCACTTTCGTGGGAGGTTTCTTCCGACGGTTTAACCTGGACCTTCGATCTGCGACCCAACGCACGATGGAGCGACGGTGAACCAGTCACCGCGTCCAACTTCGTCTATTCATACCGGCGTCTTGTGAACCCCGAGACGGCTTCAAGCCTCGCGTTTTTTATGTACCCAATCAAGAACGCTGAAGCGATAAATTCCGGTACCGCGGCGCTAGATTCGCTGGGCGTTTCGGCCCCAACAACACATCGCTTACGAATCCAATTAGAAAAACCATTCCCCTTTTTTGCCGAGCGTTTGCTATACCCCACCGCTTATCCGGTACCACCCCACGCGATTGCAACGCACGGTGACGATTGGGTGAAACCTGGAAACATGGTCACCAACGGCGCATTTGTACTAGCAGACTGGCGACCCCAGGGATTCGTCGAACTGGTCAAGAATCAATACTTCCACGATGCGTCCAACGTCACCCTGCCAAAGGTTCGTTACATCCCTATTCAAAATGCTACGACCGCACTCAACCGCTATCGGGCCGGTGAACTCGACGTCATTCTTGACTTCCCTCCCGGCGAACTTAGGTGGTTGAGACAGCACATGGCCGACCACGTTCGTGTATCGCCTCTACTTTCAGTCATGTACCTGGTATTTAACGTAACGGAACCACCATTCGATGACCCACGCGTTCGAAAAGCACTCGCGCTCGCAATTGACCGACGTATTCTCACTGAGAAAGTTTTGAAAAGTGGCGAACTCGTTAGCTACGGACTTGTCCCCTCCATGGTAGGAAATTATCCGCACGCAACCACACAGCTTCCTGACATAGCATTAGCCCGTGATCTACTGACCGCCGCCGGCTTCACTCAAAACAATCCACTGAAACTGACGCTTCGATACATTAGCGGCGATGAGAATAAACGGGTCCAAATCGCCATCGCATCAATGTGGCGATCGGTGGGCGTTCAAACCAGTTTGCACCACACGGAATTAAGCGTGCACTTTGCCGATCTTCGGCAAGCTAACTTCCAGGTCGCCCAGGCAGGTTGGTTCGGCGAAAACAATCCCGAGCATTACCTCGAACTGCTCATGTCGGATATCGGGGACGTCAACTATGGACGTTACGTGTCGCCTAAATACGACCGACTCATACGCCAAGCCAAACGCACTGCCGACCTCGAAACAAGGATAACGCTACTCAAGGGTGCCGAGATCGAAGGGTTGCGGGATTTCGCGGTCATTCCACTGTACTCGGTCATGATACGGAGCCTCGTCGACCCCCAGATCCTCGGGTGGCGTACCAATCCCCGGAACGTTCACGGCGTTCGGTACCTGCATCGGAAATAACCCCCGTGGTCCGATTTATATTTCGCCGCCTTGCCATTGCCGTGGTCACCTTGTGGCTTGTGATCAGTGCGGCATTTTTCCTTATCCGTGCCGCCCCCGGTGGCCCATTTGACGGCGAACGACGGCTGCCTCCGGCCATCGAGAAAAACTTGTTGGCTTCCTACCACCTGGACGAACCGCTTCTGGCCCAGTATTGGCGTTATCTACGCATGGTCACCCGTGGCGATTTAGGTCCGTCCTTTAAGCAAAAAGATTTCACGGTCAACGAGCTTATAGCGGCGGGCCTACCCATCAGTCTTGGAATCGGAATTACGGCGTTTCTCTTCGCGCTCCTGGTAGGTACGTCCATCGGCACGTTCGCAGCGCTCCGGCACAACACGTTTCGGGACCGATTTCTCTCCGGGCTAGCCACGTTGGGCCTCGCGTTCCCACCGCTGATCGTAGGCCCCGTTCTGGTCTTAGTTTTTGCCGTTGGTCTGGCCTGGTTCCCTGCCGGTGGGCACGCCAGCGTAAAACACTACGTGTTGCCAACTATTGCTTTGTCACTTCCTTATATCGCCGCCTTCGCGCGACTATCCCGGGTCGGTTGTCTGGAAGCCCTAGACCTACCACACGTGACGACCGCACGATCAAAGGGCTTGTCTCGGCGACGCCTCGTTTTTCACCACGTGCTACCGAGCGCCTTCGTACCCGTGCTTTCCTACAGTGGACCTGCGGCCGCAGCTTTGTTGGCAGGTTCGATGGTGGTCGAGGAAGTCTTTTCGTTACCAGGTCTCGGTCGATACTTCGTTCAGGGGGCGATCAACCGTGATTACACTCTCGTGATGGGTACGGTTCTGGTATATGCCGTGCTAATCCTCGCGCTAAACCTTTTGGTCGATCTTCTCTACGGTCAACTCGATCCCAGGGTCCGCAGCGAAATGGTGGCATCAAGTGATTAACTCGCGCTGGTCATCGATGCGTGCGAGCCATCGAACAAGCTTCGTGTGCATCTTGCTGCTGGCGGTCGCTTTGGTCCTCGGGCCCTGGCTCAGTCCATGGGACCAAGAACATATCGATTACGATGCGTTTGACACGCCGCCTTCGCTCACGCATTGGTTTGGAACGGACGGCTCGGGTCGCGATCTTCTCGTCCGGACGATGGCCGGTGGGCAAGTCAGTTTAACGATTGCCCTGCTAGCAACCTTCGTCAGTTTCGCGATAGGGCTCCCGTGGGGCGTGATTGCTGGTTATGCAGGCGGGCGTGTCGATCAGGTGATGATGCGAATCGTCGATGGCCTGTACGGCCTACCGTTCATTTTTCTAGTCATCCTGCTGGTGGTTTTCTTCGGTCGTAATCCTTACCTACTTTTTATCGCGATCGGGGCAGTCTCCTGGTTGGACCTTGCGCGCATCGTCAGGGGACAAACCCTCGTCGTAAAGAATGCCATGTACATCGAAGCCGCGAGAGCGTTGGGCGTGTCTTCCCCATGGATCGTAACAAGACACGTCGTGCCCAACATAATGGGCCCAGCTTTGGTCTATGCGACGCTAACGATCCCTGGTGTCATCATTGCAGAAAGTTTCATTAGCTTTCTAGGACTCGGTATTCAAGAGCCACGAACCAGCTGGGGCGTCCTAATTGCCGACGGTGCCACTCGATTGCATGCCCCATGGCAACTCATTTTCCCCGCTACGTTTCTATCGGTAACGCTATTGGTTTTAAACGTCGCGGGTGACCAACTACGCGATGCGATAAACCCTCAAGAACAAGGACTTCGGCTATGACAGTTAGCGCTGGCATTGGTATTGCAAACTTTAATTTCGACGACACGAAGGGCTTTTGGAAGTGGGTCGACCTTTGCGATTACGGCGGCGTTGACTCGATCTGGCAATCCGATCGAATCATCAGTACCGAAGCCAATTTGGAATGCATGAGCGTGATGGCCGCATTGGCTGGTGCGACCAAACGAATCAAGTTCGGGATGAATGTCGCCAGTCTCGGACTCCGCGACCCAGTGCTCACGGCGAAGCAGTGCGCGACAATCGACGTTCTTTCAGATGGCAGGTTATTGCCCGCTTTCGGCCTCGGCAGCAGCCGATCGCGCGATTATGTAGCCACCGGCACACCAACCGCTGGGCGCGGGAAAAGAATGGACGAGGGCTTAGCGATCCTTTCCCGGCTTTGGTCCGAGGAAAGCGTGTCGTTCTCGGGCGCATGCTATCACCTTCAGGAAGCTTCGATTGCCCCCAGACCCGTACAGAATCCGCTGCCCTTATGCTGTCTCTTATACACATCTGACGCTGCCGA
>CAXDSX010000003.1:0-31141 GCA_963992075.1 uncultured Pseudomonadales bacterium
GATCAGCCTCGGTCTCGTGGGCTCGGAGATGTGTATAAGAGACAGATTTATTTGGTCATCCGCGTTACGCAGCAGGGGCCGCCACAAACCCGAATCCAGATGTATTTGCTTTTGCAGCAGATCAGGTTAAGACAGCGCTTGAACTAACCCATGAGCTAGATGGTCAAAATTACGTGCTTTGGGGTGGAAGAGAAGGCTACGACACGCTTTTAAACACCGATTTGCGACGTGAATCGGATCAGCTTGGTCGCTTCATGGAAATGGTTGCGGAACATAAACAGAAAATAGGCTTTGAGGGCACCCTACTCATTGAGCCAAAGCCTTGTGAGCCGACAAAGCATCAATACGACTTTGACGCAGCAAGCTGTTTCGCGTTCCTGCAAAAATACGATCTGGAAACAGAATTCAAGCTCAATATCGAATGCAATCACGCGACCCTGGCGGGTCATAGCTTCCATCACGAAGTGGCCTACGCCATTGCCCACGACGTGTTTGGAAGTATTGATGCGAATCGGGGAGATGCACAGAACGGTTGGGATACAGATCAATTTCCGACGAATGCGGAGGAATTTGCTCTCGTCTTATACGAAATTCTTCTCGCAGGCGGGTTCTCTACCGGCGGATTGAACTTTGACGCGAAATTACGCCGACAAAGCGTGGCGAAAGAAGACTTGTTTCATGCCCATATAGGTGGCATGGATAATGTGGCTCGGGCATTTGAACATGCGATTGCCCTATACGAGACGCAAGTTTTGGCGAACGCTCGGGCCGAGCGGTACGCCGGATGGCAGTCCCCCATAGGTCAATCGATTCAACAAGGAAAAGCAACGCTGGAAACGCTTTCCGCTCACGTTCATTCGGAGGACTTGGCCGTGGAGCCGGTTTCGGGACGGCAAGAAGAACTTGAAAACCTCGTTGCCCGCGCCGCACGCTGAATCCGGTACCTAAGAAAGTCAGCCGCGCCGGGTCGAGCGTCCTATTGTCGAGATGGTCTGGGTGGTCTCCGCTCTCTCGGTTTGGCCGATGACATGTCCATGAGTTTGTCGATGTGTGGCACGAGGTCTTCGTAAGTAGTTCCCTGCCCCAGCGCGACGGGTTCGTTAACGACGATATGGCTTTGCGAATAATTACCACCTGACGCGTGAATCACCGCGCCGTTTGGTGCGTCTTCACTACACATAAACAAAACGGCTGGGCTAACCAGTGCTGGGTGGCGAAGGGGATCTGGCTCACCAAGATCTTCGTCTCGACCGGGCACCGTATTAGTCATCCGTGTGGCAGCACCTGGTCCCAGACAATTTACCCGAACATTTCGGGCGGCACCCTCGAGTGCCAGCACGTTCATCAGACCAAGCATGCCCATTTTCGCGGCGCCATAATTTGACTGCCCGAAGTTACCGAAAATACCGGACCCGGAGCTGGTGAAAACGACGCGGCCGTACCGTTGTTCGTACATGTGCGGCCAAGCGGCATGGGTGACATAGGCTGAGCCATTGAGATGAACGTTTACCACGATGTCCCATTCATCGAGGGTCATTTTCTTAAAGGTTTTGTCTCGTAAGATGCCCGCGTTATTCACGAGAATGTCGATGCGACCAAATGCACTGAGTGCGTCTGCAACGATAGATCCTGCACCTTCGCGATCAGAAACCGACGCTTTATTGGCTATGGCCGTTCCTCCCATTGCCTCGATGTCAGCGACGACTTGGTCAGCGGCGTCACCACCGCCTGTCCCGTCCACGTTGCCACCGAGATCGTTGACCACCACCTTTGCACCGCGTTGCGCAAATTCGATTGCGTGGCAGCGGCCAATGCCCCCTCCCGCGCCTGTGACGATGGCCACCTTTCCTTCAAATTCGCTCATGTTTATCCCCTTGGTTTATGCTCTCGCCGAATCGCTGGAGTGGGATACCCGATGCAGATAAGTGCCGACCAGGTGCAGCGATTCAAAGAGGTGGGTTATACCACCGTTGACGGTTTTTTCGAACCGAACGAAATTGCCGCCATGCGTGTGGAAATAGACAAGTGGGTGTTAAACGGTTTGCCACGGGATGTCTCAACCAACCCGCAAAAGCGACAAAACTTTCAGCTAATCCCGCTGCATGAACGAAGCACATTGTTTCGCGCACTGCCGTTTGTCCCCAAAGTCGTCGAAACGGTGGGAGCGTTGATAGGGCATCCGCTGGTCAAAATACTTGATCAAATGTTTCTTAAACCCGCGAAAGTTGGGATGGGAACCCATTGGCACACGGACAATGCGTATTTTCACCTGACCGATCCAATGGCCGGCGTCGCAATGTGGATCGCCATTGACGACGCGAACGTCGCAAACGGAACACTAAAAGTTGTCCCTGGGGCTTTTCGAAAAACATTTTCTCATACGAAAGACGTGGATTCCGATCACCATATTCGTACGCAGATCGAGGAGGCGGGGGCCGTGAGCTGTGAACTAGAAGCGGGCGCTGTCGCTTTTTTTTGTTTTGGGACCCCTCACGCGCCCGGGGATAATACGAGCGCGAAACCGCGGGCAGGCGTCGGGATTCATTTCGTGAACGAAGACAAGGCTGAGGGTTATGTGAGCACGCGCTGGCAACAGATCCGAATTTCAGGTAACGACGCGTCGGAGGGTCAACGTGAATACGGAAGCCGGGTTGATTTCGAGGCAGAGGTCAATCGCGTGCTCGATGCACAACATTAATACCGGCTAATCCGGCCCGGAGCCAGAAGACTACTCGTAATCTTTGGAATGAAGTGCTCGGTGAGTCCGCTGCAAGGCGTCTTTTTGGCGGCGAATTTCGTCGTCGCCTGCATCGGTTTCCGGCTGGGGTAACAAATCGAAATGGTCGTAGCGATCGACGCCTCGCACCAGCACGGCAGTGTCACGTAATTTGGTCTGCGTTACGTGAGTGGCACAGTACCGTAATACCATTCCAATTCGCCGATCGTGAGTGCTGTTGGGCTCGGAACCGTGAATGAGACGGACATGATGCAGCGACATTTCACCCACTTCGAGAGGTGCGAGAATCGCGTCAGTTTCGGGAATATCGTGATCGATGGCTTGGCCCCGAGAAAGCAGGTTCTGCTCTTGAAAGGTGTCGATGTGATCCCGGACTGGGCCCCGATGGCTTCCGGGAATAAATTTCATGGGCCCGGTGCTTGGCCCGGCGTCGGATAGGGCAACCCAGGCCGTGACGACATCGTGTGGCTCGAGACCCCAATAGGTGGCATCTTGATGGTAGGTGACAAACGTCTCGTCTAAGGGCTCTTTGATAAACCAATTCAGTGACCAAAGCAGAACGTTGGGACCCAGAAGGTCGGAGACTGGATCCACAATCCGGGGATCATGAACCGTGTCCCAAGCCCATCGGTAAACCAGATGTAGGTCGGTGAGAGGGATAGCTTCGTCTTCCGCCCCAAATTCTGCACTAATCGATTCAAGTTCGTGTCGCATGGCAACGGCTTCTTCGACCGATAGCGCGCGCAAAGGCGTGTGATACCCTCGCCGGTGGAAGGCGTCTATTTCTGCTTTATTGAGGTGTGTCGACATACGGGTTTCACCATAATGCGTTGGTGTTCGTGATAGCAACCGCCCATGATTTGAACCAACCAGTACCCGTTGCCGCAAGCTGATGGGCGTGCCAGCATGAATTTAGAGGCGTTTGGCTGGGACCACTACTTTGCGCGCCAGCTGACTGCGGCGGAACGGGATTTGGCGGTACCGGCCCGCGTGGTGGCCATGCATCGATCTGCATTAGTCGTCACGGAAGGGGTTGAGGAATATGATGTTGCGCTCGGTAATCGCTGGTTTCAGCACCCTGCCGAACTGCGACCCACGGTGGGCGATTGGGTGTTGCTGGGGGCGGAGCGCGATAGGGTCGAACGGCTGCTTGAACGCAAAAGCGTATTTAAACGATATGCCGCCGGCCCGAAAAAAGAGATGCAGCTACTTGCCGCCAACGTCGACACATTATTCATCGTCACGTCGTGCAATGAGGAGTTCAACGAAAGTCGTCTCGTGAGATACCTGGCCCTAGCTCGCGAAGCGGAGATTAACGCCGTCGTTGTGTTGACCAAGAAGGATTTATCGAATGAAAGTCATCGCTACGTCGAGAGGGCTCGCAAAGTGTCCGGTAGCTTCACGATTGAATGTGTCGATGCGCGTGTTGCAGATATGCTGGAGGGGATCCGTTTCTGGACTACGAAAGGCCAAACCGTCGCGCTCGTTGGATCGTCGGGTGTGGGTAAATCGACGTTGCTAAACACCCTGGCAGGTCGAGAAATTCAGCTAACTGAAGGGATTAGAAAAGACGATTCTAAAGGCCGGCACACGACCACGCACCGATCCATACACCGGATTGAGCAAGGCGGGCTGTTGATGGACGTGCCAGGCATCAGGGAGCTTGCACTTGCCGAAGCAACGGAAGGTGTTGCGGCGGCTTTTGAGGATATCGAGAGCCTTGCAACCCACTGTCGATTTACTAACTGTATCCACCAGACGGAACCCGGTTGTGCGGTGCAATCCGCTATTGCCGAGGGCGGGCTTGATCTCGAGAGGCTAAAACAGTTCAGAAAGCTTCAGCGGGAAGAAGCTCGCAATTCAGCGTCGCTCAGTGAGCGCCGTGATACTGACCGCCGAACGACGCAGCGAATTCGACGTTTTGCGAAGGAACGAGAAAAGACCAGCCATGACGAATGAACGTTAGGGTCGATACAGGATAAGAGGGTCTCCAAGTTGTGTCTTGAGCACGCGTTGTGCATCGTCAACGAACTCGGCCGCAACACTTCGGGTTTCGCGAGGATCGATGATGTCCTGACCCGACACCTCTGCCGTTCGAAAAGGTGAGGCGAGGGCGTTAAGGCGTGATTCGATCTCTTTCAATTTGGCTTCTGGATCGTCCGCGCTGTCGATTTCACGGCGATAGGCCGCCGAAGCTCCGCCGGTAATATGCATCGACCCCCACGCGGCCGAAGGCCATGCGTAGCGCCTAAACATACCGGATGGGCGGTGATGGCACTGCCCTGCGACGCCGTAGAGCCGCCCAACGACGATAGTTAACCAAGGCATGCGACTCTGGCAGGTAATTGCTACCAGTGCTGCGCCAGCGCGTTCGATGCCGGCCTTTTCGGATTCTAATCCCACCATGAAACCGGGCTCGTCGGCGAAGCTGATGATGGGTAAATGAAACACATCGCATAGCTGCAAAAGACGAATCACTTTATTACCCGCCGCGACGTCGGTCGCGCCACCGTTATGACGTGGATTGTTGGCCATGACCCCAACGGGGAAACCGTTAACCCGTCCGAGCCCCGTAAGTCTGGCACGGCCATAGCGTGGCGAGATCTCGAAAAAAGACTCTTGATCGAGAACCATTTCGACCAAATTACGAGCGTCGTATACCTGTCGCCGATCTCGCGGTATCAAAGACAGCAAATCTTCTTCGTGACGATCGGTTGGGTCGTCCGTTAAATGACGCGGAGGCATTTCGTGGACGTTCGACGGCAGATAGCCGAGAAATCGTTTGATTTGATCAAAGGCGTCTTCTTCGGTGTTGGCAAGGTTGTCGACCGAACCGCTAATACGGGTGTGGATGTGTGGACCCCCAAGCTCTTCCTTGCTGATGTCGTAGCCCAATGCGGCCTTAACCACGGGAGGGCCGCCCGGAAATAGTTGGCTTGAGTCTTTAACCATCACGTTAAAATGGGCAAGACAGGCGTTGATCGCCGGCAACCCGGCGACGGACCCCATCACCGCGGACACCACGGGTACCCGAGAGAGAAGATCGACATCAATCGTCGTCCCATGATTGCCATCGGGTAGATAGGTACGACCCATTTCCTCAAACCCCCGAACGCTGCCCCCGGCCGCATCAAGCAACCGAACATACGGTAGACGCCATTGGCGGGCGCGTTCATTGGAGGGGAGTTCCGATCCCATGCCGCCACCTGAGCTAGCGGAACCACCTCGGACGGTGAAATCTCCGGCGCTTAGAATGATCTTGCGCCCATCCACCAACGCTGTCCCTTCGACTGAACCGCGCGGGATAAAGCTCTTCAACTCACCTCGCTCGTTATAGGTGGCGCTGCCTGTTAAGGAGTGAAATTCTCGGAACCCGTTCGGGTCGACAAACTTATCTATCCGCTCTCGGACCGTTAGTTTCCCACGCTTGTGTTGGCGTTCGATGCCCTCCGAGCCCCCCATCGCTTGACGCAATTTGCGACGATGAGTGATCTCATTAACTTCGTCTTTCCAGCTCATGTTGTTCTCCCCTAAGGCGAGGATTATCTTGCACCCTTCAGCGAAAACAAACGTTTGGAACATTAGTGACTGTCTACACGATGGCTGAACAACAAATTCCAGCGGAGGCTCTGACCTGGAAGTTTGTGCGGTCAATGGGACCGGGGGGCCAGAACGTCAACAAGGTCGCCACCGCAGCCGAGTTACGACTTGATCTCGGTGCCTGTTGTTTTTCGACGGCGTATCGCAAGCGATTGGAATCTTGTGCGGGAAAACGCCTAAACAGGGCAGGGGAAATTGTTATTTTTGCGCGAAGCCACCGCACGCAAGAGCGTAATCGGAAGGAAGCGATGGACCGCCTTCAAGGTCTCTTGTCGAAGGCTGGTCGTGTTGCGAAAATGCGACTTAGAACGAAGCCATCGCGGACAGCAGTCAACACGGGTATTCGTCGAAAACAACGTCTCAAGGGAAAAAAACAGTTACGACGCAAACCCGCGATCGACTAGCGGTCTGTGCTCAACAATTGGAAAGATTTAGGGCCTAGAAATGATCGGGACAGTGCGGCGCATGGCTGCTAGCGAACAAACGGTCCGCCGTATCGACAGCATCGTCCCTACCTTCAACGAGTCCCCACGCGCGCAGTTGTCTTGCCGTGCGAAAGCCGCTGTAGAGCGATGCGAGCGCCTTGGCCGACATGTTTAGCTCGGCGGACTGGCTTGATGAGACATGAGCGCCTTCGGTAGAGGCCTCGAGTTTGATTGCGCGATTGTTCCATGGCGTTAGTGGATCATCAGTCAAACCGATGGTGACTTCTCCTTCGTTTGAATAGGCACGGTCTTTGAGAGCGCTCTCAACGTCGACAACCCGAAGCCAAATCCCTTCGTGATCGGCGCTGTGCAGCAGACGCGGTTCGGCAAAAAGCTCCGGCGCGGGATCGTCGATGGCGGCTGTGCCGTATGACACTCGACCCACTAGGTCATGCCGCTTGAGCCACTCCCACATGGAGCGATAACTATCCATTGAAAGCCAGGCCATATCCCGGACGATAATTTCCTGGCCTCGGGTCGCATGGTCCACTTTGTTTGCCCGGAGCGTGTAGATGACGTAACCGTCGGGATCGCCTTCCTCATCGAAATGCACACCGGCGTGGACCGGACCTTGCCCCTCGATTTCCTCCATCGCGTTTTGCAGCCACAGCGCTTTGCTTCGATGCAAATAGCAGATGCGATTTTCGACGAAACGAATATAGGTCGATTTGATGACATCGAATGCGTCAATGACTGACATGCGTTTGACATGACCCGATCCCCAATCACCGTCGTGGAAACCGATGTCCGGCGTGTCGACACGATACGAGCGGAGCACCGTCGTCATCGCGTACCCGTAGCGTTGGTAGATGGCGGCTTGGGATGCCCAAAGCGCTGCCAGTGACTGTCCACGATCCCGCATATCGGCGAAAGCCTGGGTTTGAATACGTCGTAGCAGACCCTGGCGTCGATGCTCGGGTTGAGTTCCGACCGTCGAGACGCCGGCGAGCGCAACGGCATTCCCATTGGCTCGCATCGTGAATGGAATAGCAGTGAAACTGCACGCGAGTTTGCCGTCGATGAGCGCGCAGAGGGTCCATTCCGGTAGATTGGCGGTCGCGACGACGTTGTCGGGTCCGTCGCCAAAACTACCGCCGTAGACGTAGCCGCCGAGCTCTCCCAACTGTCCCATCTCGCCAGCGGTAAGGGGACGTATTTCGACACTCATGAGGTTTTCTCCGTTGTTCGATCTTCAATGTCATAAAGCTCCTGGAGCCCAGCGATGTCGGGCAACAGTCGGTAGTCCTCAAATATTTCGGCACGATCCAAGCCCGTGGTTCCCGATTGTCGGAATTGCTGATACGCGGCTGAAACGGCCTTGACGGCTGCTGTTTGGGCTGTAATAGGATCGATAATTAAGTCCCAACCCAAGGTTGCCCATTCTGATGGGAGGCGCGCGTCGAGCGAGGTGATTGTGGCGAGCGGCACCTCGACGCGTCGAGGTGCTTCCTGCCACTCGGACTCCTTCGTTGGCATTAGCATGACCAAATCTGCACCAGCATCGGCGTAGGCATTGCCGCGCTCAATGGCTTTTTCGAAGGATTCGTTACGGACTGCACCCGTGCGCGCGATGATGACGAAATCCGCATCAGTGCGTGCGTCAACGGCGGCGCGGATTTTGTCGGTCATTTCGGCTATTTCGACAAGGTGCTCGATACCACGGTGGTGACTCACTCGTTTGGGCGCTACTTGGTCTTCGATCTCGATACCAGCTGCACCAGCGGCCTCAATGACCTGCATGGTTCGGTATGTGTGCACGGCATCACCGAACCCTACGCCGGCATCGACGATAACGGCAATGTCGCTACGGGCGGTGACGTGCTGGGTGACATCAGCAATTTCGCTCAGTGTAAGCAGCGCTTCGCTGACGCCGTGCACAAATCCCAACGCGCCGCCGCTAATATAACCGGCGGGGAACCCAGCCTGTTCGGCAATACGACCGGTGAGTGCATCGAGCGTTAACGGTGCGAAAACGACGTTCTCGGACGCCAGGGCACGTCTTAATTTCTGTCCGGGTGTCATTCGAGTTCTCCCGTGGTTCATCTTCCTCTATAAGCCCGCGCCGGGCCAATAATGACGCGGCGTTCTCCCGCGTAACTTTGGGTAAACGGTTATGCTGGGTCAATTGATTAGGGAAATTATCATGGGGCACGGTTTTTCGGTTGATCGACTTGAGCACCTCACCGCTCACCTTGACAAGTATGTCGATGACGGTCGTTTCCCGGGATGCTCGTGTCTGGTGATGCGACATGGTGAGGAAGCATATTTCCAAGCGTTCGGTCGGCGTGATGTTGATCGTGACCTCGCTATGGAACGCGATACCGTGGTGCGCATTTATTCCATGTCTAAGCCGATCACCAGCGTTGCCTTAATGATGCTGTACGAAGAGGGAAAATTTCAGTTGGACGATCCGGTCTCAAAGTTCATTCCGAGTTGGTCTGATTTGAGCGTGTATGAACAAGGCGAAAACGAAAGCATGGTGACCTCTCCTATGACGGAGCCGATGACGGTCAAACATCTGTTGACGCACACCTCGGGACTGACGTACGGATTCATGAATAGCCACCCTGTCGATGCCATGTATCGGAACGCGTCCGTAGGTGGCGACCGCCAAGGATCAACGCTCGAGGACATGATTGATGATTTGGCTGGGATTCCCGTCACGTTCACGCCCGGATCACGATGGAATTACAGCGTCGCGACCGACGTCTGCGGCTATCTCGTGCAGTTGTTTTCAGATACCGACTTGGATGTATTTGTTCGTGAGCGAATTACAGAGCCGTTGGGAATGAACGATGCCGGGTATCAAGTGGGCGCTTCGTCCAAGGATAAGTTCGCGGCATGCTATCGATACAAACGTGGTGGAGGATTTGAACTTCAGGACGACCCGACGACTTCGCCCTACCATCAACGTCCTACGTTTTTCTCCGGTGGTGGCGGTATGGTGGCATCGATTGATGACTACGGGCGCTTCGCGCAGATGCTGCTAAATCGAGGCGAGTTAGACGGACACCGAATACTAGGTCGAAAAACGGTTGAGTACATGGCGACGAACCACATGCCAGGAAACGTTGATTTAGCGGCCATGGGACAGCCTGTTTTTAGCGAGACGTCGTACCATGGGGTCGGCTTCGGACTCGGTTTCTCGGTCGTTCTCGATCCAGCCGCGGCTGGTGTGCTTGACTCGCCAGGAGAGTTCGCTTGGGGAGGTGCCGCAAGCACTTATTTTTGGGTTGATCCCCTCGAGGACATGACGGTTGTTTTTCTTACCCAACTGTTGCCGTCGTCCACACATCCAATCAGACGAGAACTCAAGACTTTGATTTACCAGGCCATCGTAGATTAGCCGACTAACCCGTTTGTAATAGAGCCGCGCATCTCGAAAGCAATGGCCGGTAATGAACCGTCAAAACGAGTTTTTTCGGTGCGCGTTTCGCAAGATGCTGGGCGTAGTTGTTGGTTTCATGTTTGCGTTATGCTTGCGGGCCGCATTGGAGTCGCTTGGTGACGAGTAAGCGACGCGGTGAATGAGAATTTACGGCCGTGGAGAGGACGGCGGATGCAAAGCGCAGTGGTTTTTGGAGGGCAAGGCACACCATGAAAACGAAGTTGGAATATATCTGGCTAGATGGCTACAAACCGACCCAGAGTTTACGTAGTAAAACGCGGGTAGCAACGGATTTTGGAGGCTCACTCGATGAGTGTCCGATGTGGGCGTTCGACGGAAGTTCGACTGAACAGGCGGAAGGAAACGCGTCGGATTGTTTGCTCCAGCCCGTTGCCATTTTTCCCGATCCGGATCGAAAGAACGCGTACTTGGTGATGACCGAAGTCTTGAATGCTGATGGTTCGCCTCATGTTTCCAACGGCCGGGCGACCATTGATGATGACGACGAAGACTTTTGGTTTGGCTACGAACAGGAGTACTTCCTCTGGGACACGGACACGGACCGACCGCCAGGATTTCCGATCAACGGCTATCCAGGACCGCAAGGTCCCTACTACTGCTCGGTGGGTGCGGCAAATGCCCACGGCCGAGACTGCGTAGACGAACACTTAGACCATTGTCTTGACGCCGGTATTAACGTTGAGGGAATCAATGCGGAAGTCGCGGCCGGGCAATGGGAATTTCAAGTGTTTGCGAAAGGCGCAAAACGTGCAGGCGATGAGACCTGGTTGGCACGGTATTTGCTTGAGCGGACGGGCGAGAGGTACGGGTATGCAATCAATTGGCATCCAAAACCCTTTGGCGATATGGACTGGAATGGGTCCGGTATGCATGCCAACTTTTCGAACGCCGCAATGCGGGAGTCTGGCGAAGAAGCAACGTTTACGAAAATCTGTGAACACTTTGGTAAGAATATCCCCCGACACATCGATGTCTATGGGGCGCACAACGAGTTGCGTTTGACCGGGGCGCACGAGACCGAGTCCATTGACACGTTCAGTTACGGCATCTCGGATCGGGGAGCATCCATCCGGATACCGGTGGGAACGATCGATGATGGGTGGAAAGGCCGCCTTGAAGATCGTCGTACGGCCTCAAACGCAGACCCCTACAAGGTTGCTGCTGCCATCATCAAAACGACAAAAGAGGCGTTGGCGTAGTCGCTCGACCGACGATCGAGTACCACCTAGTAGTCGGCAAACGCTTGCCGGACTAGCTGTCGCGAGCCGAGTGGGGTTGGCGGTCGTTTATCGGATTGGGAGTGCTCGACCTTAGGAGTTAGCCGCAATCTTATTCCCCCGAAATAGCGTTGGCGGCAAGATTGGAGGTCCGATTGGATCCTCTTGATAATCCTGCGTGGCTTGCGTTAAAAGGCGAACAGCGCGAGTTTGGAGTCGCGGGAGCGCTTGCGGCGCGGTACCGAGCGGAAGTTTCCCCGATCGCGGCAGTAGCTGAAAGTTCCATCGAAGCGACAAATGAACTGGGTCAGTTGGTCGGCCCGGGCGAGATTGTCGCAGTCATCGAAGCCGGTCCGATTGACGCAAGCCTCTGGCAGGAATTGACAACGATTGAACTGACGCAGTGGGTGTGTGAAAAACTCGAGCCCCACGACTTAGAACTCAGGTGGATCGAACTGAGTGACGGCGATTCCGAAGACATGCAGAGCCTCGTTAAGGCCACGGATCCTGGACCCTTTGAGCGAATGACGCACCAACTTGGAGACTACGTCGGTGTTCGGGTTGAAGACCGACTTGTATCAATGGCGGGCGAACGAATCTGTTTTGACGGTCATCGTGAAGTAAGCGCTGTTTGTACCGCGGAGGGCTTTGGCGGCCGTGGCTACGCCCAGGGGCTTGTTGCCGAAATCGTCGCTCGTCAGCATCGGGTTAACTGCAGGTCGTTTTTGCATGTGCGGGTTGGCAGCCCGGCCGAGCAGATTGCTGGCCGCGTGTATGCCAAACTCGGCTATCGAGAACGAGTCCGTTATCCCATGAAAGTGTTACGTCGCTCGCATCAACGGGATCCCGCATGAGCGAATCAGAGCAAATGACGCCGGGGGTAAAGACAGAGAAAAAACTCCGAAAGGTACTTTTCTCCATCTGTACCTGGGGGTTGACCGCGGTCTGTTTTTATCTGGTGTGGGGAAAAATCGACGACGCTGCTGCTCGCGAGAACCAAGCCGCCTTCCAGTACCTTCTGGTCTTTTTTGGTCAAGCGAATTGGCTGCTTTGGTTGGCAGTCATGATCCCATACTCCGTATTCTTCTTTCTTGTAGATGCCCACGTGACCTGGCGGGTTATTCGCTGGTTTAACGTGTCGGAGATCAAACTAAACGCCGTTTTACCAATCCGCGGGAGTGCTTACATCCTCTCGCTCGTTAACGAACAAGTTGGGAAAGGAGCGATGTCGCTTTACCTGTTGCGGCGACACCAGGTGCCGGGCTGGGAAGCGCTATCGAGCATGATCTTTTTGGGCATTATGGAAATTTACCAGCTACTCATTTTTTCCAGCATCGGGGTCTTGCTAGGGTTCGAACTTGTAGTGGAAGCATCGTCGATGCTTCCACTCGACGTGATTTTGCCCACGGTCTTCATCGTTGCAGCCATATACCTGCCAATACACATTGCCTATTTTCGAGGTCACTTATTAAAGAAGTTTTCGGTCCGTGATAAGGGTGTCTTTCACGCCTTGCGGCAAGGTACGCCCAGACACTATTTGTTAACCCTTTTGTTCAAAGCACCCAATTTAATCGGTGCCGTGGTGGTTTATACCGTTGCGCTAGAGCTCTTTCAGGTAGACGTCAACTTCGGTCAAATGCTCGCGTTTTTGCCCGTTATTTTTCTCGCTGCGGCGCTGCCTCTACCGTTTCACGCGGGTGCGCTGCTGCTGTGGACCGTATTGTTTCCCGAGTATCCTGAAGTTGGGGCATTCAGCCTCGTTATGCACACTTTTTTTGTCATGTTCAACGCGGTTATCGGGACCCTGTTCCTCCCCCGCGCGAACCGAGAACTCTTCGGATGAACATTCTTTAGTACGGTCTTGGGGTGATGGTTATGACGAGCGCATTCGATCAAAGATCGAAAAGATGGTCGATGCGATAAGCAACCACCCACCGTAACTGACAATCCACAACGGTATCCAGCTTAGTCCTAGCGCGTTTTGAGTCACCGGTATACCGGCAAGGACGAAATACGAAATGCCGTTATAGCGTCCGAGACGACTCGCCTTGAGCGGCTGTTGTTTTTGGACGCCAGAGCCAAAGATGTACTGAAGGAAAGCCAACCCGATCATCAGCGGAAGCAATGGGTTGAAAACCCCTTGGGCGGCGAGCGACGCAAGAATCACAATGACGAAAAATGCGTCGGCGCCATGGTCGATAAGTGCGCCCTGCCTAGACGCTTCTCCTCGGCGGCGGGCCAAAGGGCCATCGACGAGGTCGGTTAGAACGGCGGTAAAAAATACCAATCCGGCCAGGGGCCATGATTCGGCCGCGATGCAGATGGCCGTAATCGGCGCCATAACGATCCTTGATGCCGATAGCGCGTTTGCCAAGGTCAGCCACGTATGAGGCGGAGGTGCGTCGTTCATTTCTCGTTCGTGGCTGCTCCGGATGGGGTCGATATCGATTATCGTACGCTTCGGAAACTGGCGCGAATCGGATGAAGGATCGAATCGTCATAACAGGAGCGAATGGCCACATAGGCCAGCGGTTGATTACCAGGATGGCGTCCAACTACAGCGTCCGGGCGCTGGTGCGGTCGGAAAGAGCGGCGCGAATGCTAGAAAAGACCCCGGCCGACGAGGTCCGTATCGTTGATTACACGTCCGCATCGGCTATGACGCGTGCGCTTGGAGGGTGTGTTGGTGTCGTTCATTTGGTCGGGATCATCCGTGAGAGTCGCGGCAGCAATTACGTTGATGCGCACGAAAATGCGACGCGGGCGTTGTATCTCGCGTCGGAAGATACAGGCGTTCGCAAGATCGTATACCTCAGCGTATTGGGCGCTTCGGTTGATTCCACGAACGCGTGTCTTGCGAGTAAAGCCAGAGCAGAACGTGTTCTCACGGAGGGCACGATCTCGTCGAGTATTCTTCGCGTTCCCATGGTCCTTGGAGCGAATGACTATGCGTCACGCGCCCTCGTGAAACGCGCCTCTAGCCGGCTCGCCTTTGCTTTTCGAGCGTCAAGCTTAGAACAGCCCATTGATGTGGATGATGTCATTGCAGCTGTCATGGCGTGTATGGAATCGGGCGTCGAGGGCATTATGTGTCTCGCTGGCCCGTTATCGCTTAGTCGCCGGGTGCTATTCGAGCGCGCCGGTTTTGATGGAGTGTTGATTTCTCTACCGATGTGGTTGGGCAGGTTGGTTGCTAGATGTCTGGAGTGGGCGAGTGACAATCCGCCGATGACGCGCGCGATGTTGGGCATCTTGGATCACGACGACAACATTGATACGGACGCAATTGTCCAAAAGCTTGGGATAACGCTCACGAGCCTTGACGAAACGCTACAAAAAATCACACTTTCGACTGATTAGTTGCCGGTTAAATCTTGCATTGATCTTCGGGGGTCGAACGCGTCGCGGACGGCTTCACCAACGAAGATCAATAAACACAGCATCACGGCCAGCGTGAAAAACCCTGTTAATCCAAGCCATGGGGCGTGCAGATTGGCTTTGCCCTGTGCCATGAGTTCGCCTAAGGAGGGAGAACCAGCTGGAAGACCAAAACCCAAGAAATCGAGTGCCGTTAACGTCGTAACCGCTCCGCTCAAAATAAACGGTAGGAATGTCAGCGTTGCCACCATCGCGTTGGGAAGTACGTGACGGACAATAATGGTTCCGTTAGAAACGCCTAAAGAACGGGCCGCTCGGACATAATCGAAATTACGTGCACGCAGAAATTCGGCGCGCACCACGCCCACGAGCGACATCCAACTGAACATCACGAGAATGCCCAACAACCAATAGACGCTTGGTTCGATGATGCTGGCCAGGATAATGAGCACAAGGAGAATGGGGAGTCCTGCCCAGATTTCGACAATCCGCTGTCCAATCAAATCCACGAGACCGCCAAAATAACCCTGAAGCGCGCCAACGGTAACGCCGATGATGGAACTAAATAGCGTCAGGAATAGGCCGAAGGCGACGGATAAACGAAATCCGTAAATTAGCCTGGCTAACGTGTCCTTCGCCCCGTCGTCAGTCCCGAGCCAATGCTGTGGTGAGGGTGACGCGGGGGCGGCACTTTCGATGTAAAGGTCAATGGTGTCGTGGCTGTATCGAATGGGTGGGTAGACGGCCCAGCCGTCATTATCGTTTATCAAAGCCTGTACGAAGGGGTCCGTGTAATCGGCTTCGATAGGTAGCTCGCCCCCAAGTTCTGTCTCCGTCACGAGTTCGAAAACAGGCCAATAGAATGTGTCGTTGAGGTATAAAAAGATGGGCTTGTCGTTAGCTAGAAGTTCGGCGAACAGCGAGAGTCCGAACAAAGCAAGAAACACCCACAGGGCGTAATAGCCGCGCCGATTTGCTTTGAAATTCGCGATTCGTCGTTTGGCGAGCGGCGTCATTATTCTCTCGCCTCGAAATCGATTCTTGGATCCACCAGGGTGTAAACGATGTCGCCGACCAAGTGCATCACGAGCCCGATGAGGGTGAAACAAAAGACCGTTCCAAAGAGAATCGGGTAGTCGCGCTTGAGCAGGGCTTCGTAGCTAAGAAGACCCATACCGTCGAGTGAGAAGATCACTTCGATCAATACCGACCCGGTGAAGAGAATGCCTACGAAAGCCGCGGGGAAGCCGGCGATGATGATCAGCATCGCGTTTCGAAATACGTGACCGTAAAGTACGCGCCGCGCCGTGAGTCCTTTCGCTTGCGCGGTCAAGACAAACTGTTTGCTGATTTCCTCGAGGAATGAATTTTTGGTCAGCATTGTCAGCGTTGCGAAACCGCCGATTGTCAGTGACGCGATGGGCAATGCAAGGTGCCAAAAATAATCAATCCACCAGTCCCATAGGGGTAGCTCGCTCGCGTTTTCCGCATGCAGACCCCGAAGCGGGAACAGGTCGAAATAGTTCCCGCCGGCAAAAACCACGATGAGTAAAATCGCGAGAATAAACCCTGGGATAGCGTAGCCAACGAAGATAATGGTGCTTGTCCAGAAATCGAAGCGAGTCCCATCTCGGGTTGATTTTGCTATGCCCAAGGGAATCGATATGCCGTAGATCAGTAATAACGACCAAAGACCAAGCGAGATCGACACGGGCATTCGTTCGACGACGAGTTCCACGACGGGCCGATCCTGGAAATAACTTGTCCCAAAATCGAGTCGTAGATAGTTCCCCAGCATTGAAATAAAGCGTTCGTGGACGGGCTTGTCAAAACCGAATTGTTTTTCGAGGTCGGCGATCAGCTCGGGGTCCAGTCCGTACGTGGCGGGATTTTGCGTCGCCGCATTCTGTTCCATCGCTTGCGACGACATCCCCGTGTCGCCTCCACCACTAATGGCGGACGTGGTGGACATTTGCCCCATCGTCGCCTTCGCGATGATCTGTTCGATGGGTCCACCCGGGGCAAACTGCACGATCGTGAAGTTAATCAGGATGACCCCGAATAGCGTCGGGATGATCAGCAGTAGGCGACGTAATACGTATTTGCCCATCGATTATCTTGTGCTATTCAATGATTCAAGCCCTTCCGCCACGCGCCGTGCCTTGTCTTCGTCCCACCACCATGCATCCAAGACCGGCACGCGTGATAGCGGTGCAGTTTCAACTTCTCCGAATTTATCCCAATGCACCAATCGGTATCCCGGTTGCGCCATTCCTGGGATGAAGTAGAAGCTCCAGAGTAGTACCCGGTCAAGGGCCCGCGTGGCCGCATATAACCCGTCTGCCGTGCGGGCTTGGATGACCTTTTCGATTAACGCATCGACGATGGGGTCTTTAATACCTGCCCAGTTGAGACTGTAGTCCTGTCCGGCGGCAAGGCTTCCGAAACGATTTCTAAGATCAAGCCCTGGCGTGTTACTGGGTATGTAGAGGTAAGCACCGCCGTCGAAGGTGCCAGTGCGCATCCGGTGCTGCCAGTGCGAGTTTTCTGGGGCAATCGCAGTGGTCGCGATTCCGATTTGATTCAAGCGAGAGATGAAAGGCATTTCTGCGCGACGCAGCATCGGTGAAACGAAAACAAAATCGATGGAGAAACGTTCGTTGGTATCCCTATGGCGGAGCTCGGCGTTGTGAAGCTCCCAACCTGCCTCCGATAGGAGTTCGAGCGCTCGAACGACGTTGTCACGGTTAGCACCAAAACCGTTCGACTCAGGCTGTTTAAAGGGCGTTGTAAATACCCGAGGCGGTAATTGGTCTCGAAATGGCTCCAACAATTCGAGTTCGGCTGGGCCGGGCAAACCGGTCTGTGCCATGGGCGAATTGTGGAAGAATGACGTGCCGTGATCGTAAAACCCAAACAGGATGACTCGATTAATCCAGCTAAAGTCGTATAGCAACCAAAGAGCCTCGCGAACCCGAATGTCCTGAAAGCGGGAACGATCCAGATTCCAAAAGATCGGCCACCAAAGCCCCCAAACGCGCGTGATGTAACGCAGATCTGCTTTGAATAGACCTGCCTTTACCGCCGGAAAGTTGTATTCCGTCGTCCATGCCTTGGAAACGGTCTCTTCGCGCGCGTCGATCACGTCGGCTTTGTGCGCTTCAAGCATGACATTTTCGTCGCGAAAATAATCAAACTTCACATGGTTCCAGTTGTAACGCCCGCGATTGACCGGCACGTCTCTTCCCCAGTAGCCCTCGACACGTTCGTATTCGAGCGACCGACCGAAGTCAACGCGCGACAGCTTGTACGGCCCACTCCCTAGCGGAGCCTCAACGGTGGTTTTCGATATGTCTCGAGACTGCCAATAATGCTTGGGTAGGATCGACAACCCTCCGTAGGCGAATGGCATGATGGGATTGATTTGTGCGTTTGCTCGGGTGACGAAGCAAAGCTCTCTTTCCCCGAACGCGTAAACACGATCGAGGTCTTGTAACGCGGTCCTCAGGGACACGGAGCCGTGTTCCTTAAAGACGCTAAAACTGAACAGAACGTCCTCTACTGTGATGGGCTCTCCGTCGTGCCAATATGCGCCGTCGCGCAGTTTGAAAGCGATCCATCGGTATTGCGGATCCACGGCGACGCCCTCTGCGAGACGCCCGTACTGGCTCGCGGGCTCGTCGATTGCGGGTTCGAGGAGCCGATCGTAGACGAGTGTCCTGGAACCGACAAAATCGTAACCAGCGGCAATTCTCCCCTTCTCAAGAATGTTGTTGAAATTATCAAAGGTTCCCATGTCAGGCAGACGTAAAAGCCCGTTCTTGGGCGCGAGCGGATTGCTGTAGCTGAAGTGCGAAAAGTCGGCGGGGTACTTCAGTGGTAGGACGTAGGAGATACCATGCGAATAATCGGGCGTCGAGCATGGGGGCTCGTTCGTCGTTGCGAATGCGGCGGCGAGTAAGATCACGCTGAATAAGAATGGCTTCACGTTGAACGGACCGAGGCGACCTCCTTCTTCAAGTCAGACAATCTATCGGAGATACGAGCGGATGGGTATGAGGGCTTTGTTTTCACATCCGATCGGTAGTCGACTGGACCCTTCAACACAAATGCTGGGTTAGCGAAGACCAACAGTTGCGGCTTACGGCAAGGAAGCTGCTAATCTAGCTCGTTTGACAAGCGCAGGGTGGGCGTCATGGGAGTGCAGACAGAATTATTCGATTTGACTGGCCGAGTTGCGCTTTTGACAGGAGCTTCAAAAGGCATGGGACTCTCGATGGCGGAAGGACTTGCCGAACATGGTGCCAAGGTCGTTGTGTCCAGCCGTAAGCTAGATCAGTGCGAGGATGCTTGCGCTCAGATCAATGCCAAGTGTGGCGATGGCGCCGCGACGCCTATCGCGTGCAATATCGGATACAAGGAGCAACTCGAAAATTTGGTCACTGAGACCCACGGACAACTCGGGGCCATCGATATTTTGATATGCAACGCGGGGGTCAACCCCTTCTACGGGCCGATGTCAGAAATTCCCGATGAGGCCTACGACAAGATCATGAATTCCAACGTGCGATCGAACCATTGGTTATGTCAAATGGTGGCACCGGACATGGTCGCATCGGGTCGAGGGTCCATGATGATTACGTCCAGCACCGGAGCCTTTTCTGGGTCGGAAGCCTTGGGCACTTACGGGATCTCTAAGCTAGCTGATATCGCGCTGGTCCGGAATTTAGCGCTGGAATACGGGCCAAGAGGGGTTCGCGTAAACGCGATCTGTCCTGGTCTCATCCGGACAGATTTTGCTAAGGCACTCTGGGACAACCCCGAAGCAAAACGGAACGCGGAAACCACAACACCGATGCGTAGACTGGGTGAGTCCGACGACTTTAAAGGAATCGCGGTATTTCTTGCCTCGGACGCTAGCGAGTACATGACCGGTCAAGCAATCGCTGTTTGTGGTGGTACTCACATGTGGCGATAGCGCTTGGGGGTAAGTTCGTACGATGATTGGTCCGCGAACGGCCGACGCTGGGTTTCTTCGAACATCCCGAACCTGTGCGTGCTGAAGGATTCATTCTCCAAGCAAGTTACCGGGTGGAAAATCGGATTCCGGTGGTTCACCTTTACGGAAAACTTGCAAACGGCGATTCGTTTCTCATTCGCGATCGTCGTGAGAGACCGCGGTTTTATGTTGATCGGAAGAATTTAGAGAAAGCGAGGTCCGCGGGTGCAACCGCCGTGCACGAGTCCGATTCGGTATCGTTTGGCGGCGAGCCGCTCGCGCGCGTCGAAGTGGCGCTTCCGACGGATGTCCCCAAACTTCGCGATCGATTGCACGCCGCTGAGGTTGCCACCTACGAATCTGACGTTCGTTTTGCCGTTCGGTATTTGATCGATCGAAATGTGCGCGGTGGCTGCGTCATTGAGGGCACCCCGCAACCCTCCGAGGAGGTCGGAATTGACTGCGTATTCAATGACCCTCTGGTCGAACCGGCCCCGGTTGCGTTCTCGCCCAAACTACTATCTTTTGACATCGAAACGGATCCTGAAGCCTCGCGGCTGTTGGCTATCTCACTGTTTGGAGATGCTCTCGACGAAGTCTATATCGTTGCCCCCGATGGCGTGACGAGCATGCCGGAAAACGCCATCGGCTTACCTTCAGAGGAGGCCGTTCTCGACGCCTTCATGGCCAAGGTTCAAAGCTTTGATCCTGACATTTTGACGGGCTGGAACGTTATTGGCTTTGACTTGCGGGTCTTGGATAGGGTCGCGCGTCGGCACGATCGTTCCTTTGAGATAGGCCGAGGTGGTGGTGTTCTGCGATTACGACTCGCGGAGGGACGTTTCGGTAATGACCAGGCAACGATACCGGGGCGACTGGTGCTCGACGGCATTCAGCTGCTTCGCGGTGCGTACGTGAAGATGGACGACTATTCCTTAGATGCCGTTGCCCGGACTGTGCTTGGCGAAGGCAAGGTGCTTGAAGGCGACGTCGGCGATCGCGCCGCAGAAATTCTTGATAGGTATCACCATGACTTGGTTGGTTTTGCAGCGTACGCTCGGGCCGATGCACGGTTGGCGTACCAGATTCTTGAGAAACTCGATCTCATTAATCTCAGTGTGGCGCGCAGTAGACTAACTGGGATGCCGCTGGATAGGGTCGCCGCGAGCATCGCGTCATTCGACTTTGTCTACCTCGCGGCGTTAGCTCAAAAACACATCCATGCTCCCTCGGTTAGGGCGCTGAACGCACCGGGTTCATCGGCACAAGGCGGGGGTCATGTCTTAGAGCCTGTCACGGGCATGCACGAAAATGTTTGGGTTCTCGATTACAAGAGTTTGTACCCCTGCCTCATGCGCACCTTCAATATCGATCCGCTCACCTATGTCCGGTCGGGAGCGGAACGTAGCGATGACATTCGTACGCCCACGGGCGCGGCTTTTCGTCGTGGTGATGCCATTCTTCCGAACATCCTCGATGAACTTTTTCGGACGCGTGAGCGGGCTAAGCGGAACTCGGACGAGGTTGCTTCGCAAGCCATCAAGATTCTTATGAATTCTTTCTATGGGGTCCTTGGTACGTCGGGATGTCGCTTTCACAATCCGGATATCGCTAACAGCATCACCGGGCTTGGCCGGCACTTCCTGCTCTGGTCAAAGGCGTGGTTCGAGAAGGCCGGTTTCCAGGTCGTCTATGGCGACACGGATAGCGTGTTCGTTCGTTCCGGTATTGACGATTCGAGAGCGGCCAGAGACGAAGGCAATAACCTAACGGCTTCGATTAACGCGGACTTGGCGCGTTATGTGAGAGACACATGGCAGGTAGAAAGTCGGCTTGAGTTGGAGTTCGAAAAACTGTATCGGCGCTTATTCTTGCCTTCGATTCGTCATGGGTCGGTGGGAGCGCGTAAACGATACGCTGGGGTCCTCGAGGGGGAAGACGTCGTGGAATTTGTCGGCATGGAGGTCGTGCGTCGAGATTGGACCGAATTGGCCAAGAACGTACAGCGAGAACTCTATATACGGCTATTTGCCGATGGTCCTGTTCTCAGTTTCTTGCACGATTACGTGAAAGACCTTCGCTCCGGTGACCTGGATGATCATTTGGTGTATCGGAAAGGGTTGCGAAAAGCACTGCACGAATACACAGCAATTACTCCGCCTCATGTTGTTGCGGCTCGGAAAGCAAAAAGCCCGGGTCGGGTCGTTTCGTACGTCATGACGACGGCGGGGCCGGAACCGTTGGATAACGTCGAGCACGAGTTGGACCGAGAGCATTATGTTCAGCGCCAAGTCCGGCCCGTAGCCGAGCCAGTCCTCGAGGCGATGGGGCTGGAGTTTGATCGTGCCATCGGCGATGACCGACAGTTAGGGCTGTTCTAGGCGATTTTGAATCCTCGACCGACCACGACGGACGGGTCGATTTGTGCTGAGGTCAAGATCACGAGTTAGGTGTATCGCGTAGTTCTTCCCGCCTTCATCATTCAACCTTGGCCGTGAGTGGCCATGGCATTCCCGCTTCAAGCTGAGTCGCGAGTTGCAATAACGTTGCTTCATCGCCGTATCGGGCTGCAAATTGGACTCCAATCGGAAGGCCTTCGGCCGTCCTGTGGAGGGGTAGCGAGATGGCGGGTTGACCGGTGGCGTTGTAGAGATTCGTGAACCCCCAATAAGCGCCAAATCGCGATCCGTAGACGTCGGGATCATCGTTCGGATCAAGCCACCCTGTTTTAACGGGCGGGCAGACCAGCGTCGGACTAAGGATGACGTCCCAATCGTCCATGAAAGCGGCCATTTCGCGGCTCAATTGATGCATGCGTTGTAACGCTTTGACGTACTGTGTTGCCGATAGTTGCCGCCCTATTTCCACGCTTTGCAGTGTATTCCGCTCAATGTAGTCGAGCGAAGGCTCGACGCCGAGGCTCGCGCAACGCGTTAGGATCGTATGGGCCACATTGGCGAGTACCACGGAGCTCACCGCAAATCCCCATTCTTCGTGATCGAGAGGTAATGCCTGTTCGTCGACCGCATGACCCATCTGGGCGAGCATGGATGCAACCTTTTGAACGGCACCGAGGCATTCGGAGTGGGTGGGTTGTCCTGTAAATGCACGACAATCAATCGCGACGCGGAGCGGCTCGAGGTGATCGTTTGCGCGGGATAGGAACGAACCGGAGTCACTTGGGCCTTGGTAAGGGTCCCCTGGCATAGGACCAGCGATCACGTCGAGCATCGCGGCGCTATCTCGAACAGTTCGTGACACGACGTGCCCGGTCGACATGCCGCCCCATCCTTCGCCAACGTCGGGACCGAGGGGCGTCCGTCCACGACTTGGTTTTAACCCCACGAGGCCGCAACAAGAGGCGGGAATCCGGATGGAACCACCGCCGTCTGTCGCATGGGCTGCTGGCACGATACCGGCAGCGACAGCAGCAGCAGCGCCTCCGCTGGAACCTCCCGGTGTGTGATCAATACTCCACGGATTTCGACACACGCCTAGAGCGGCGGACTCTGTGGTCGCCGCGAGCCCGACTTCTGGCGTGTTGGTTTTTCCCATGATGTTCAAACCGGCGTTCTTGAAGCGTGTCACCACATGTCCGTCGTGGTCCGGCACGTAATCTTCGAACAGCCGACTGCCCATGCTCGTGGGAACACCGGCAACGTGGTTGAGGTCCTTGATTAAAAAGGGGATCCCTTGGAGCGGTCCCTGGGGGAGATGGTGGACATTTTCCCTTGCCGCGTCATACATGGGTGTGACAATTGCGTTGATTGTAGGGTTGATGGATTCGGCGCGGTCGATCGCGGCGTTGACCAGCTCGGACGCGGTCGTTTCACCCTTTTTCACGAGCTCGGCAAGTGCCACAGCGTCGTATTGTTGGTAGTCGTTCATTGATTTGGATTCTCCTGTCTCAGCGCCCACGTCGTCCATCTCGCCAGGCCGGTTGGCGTTGATTTATGGACAGTTCGTCGAGGGACCATGAACTCAATATCGGTGCGATACAAGCGTGCAATAAGCCGATGGGGCGTGAACCAATTCGATCGACAACCGCTGAGAGACCATGGTTTTGGGTAAAAGAACCTGGTTGGCACGAGCTGCTCGATAGCTCTCAATGCATATCGGAAATTTTTTACGGCGTTCTACCGAAGCGATACCGCGGTATTCTTGGAGGCTGTTAGTTTTATCCGTCGTCTACAACAGGTGAATGAAAAATCGGGGCCACGATATGGGTATAGAAACGAGGAATCTCGGGACGTCTGGAGTTGCAGTGACGGCGCTTGGTTTTGGTGGAGCCACCTTGGGCGGAGTGGGCGATCGCGTGTCGGAGACCGAAGCGGATGACGTCGTTCATTCGGCGTTTGCTGCGGGCATTCGATATTTTGATACCGCACCTTTGTACGGTCATGGCCTATCGGAAAAACGGTTGGGTCGGACACTGGCTGCGTTGCCCAGAGACGAATTTGTCTTGTCGACTAAAGTCGGGCGATTGCTCGTTTCTGAGGACGAGGGACAACGGTACGCGGGCATGCGTGACAACGAACCGTTTGCCATTCGTTATGACTACTCTTATGACGCGGTTAGGCAATCGATTGAATCCAGTTTGGAGCGACTTGGTCTGGACCGCATTGACGTGCTTCTCTGTCACGACATCGATGTCTGGACACATGGGGATGAACAGCAGGGCATCTTTGACGTTGCGGTTAATGGGGCACTACCGGCCCTGCGGGACTTGCGTGAGCAGGGGGTGATCCAAGCCATAGGGCTCGGTGTAAATGAATGGGAAGTATGCGTCCGCGTGTTGGACACGATGGATGTCGACTGCTTTCTATTGGCCGGTCGGTTTACGCTACTTGAACAAACACCGCTTGATGAAATGCTACCCCGGTGTGTCGCCGATGAGGTCTCAGTGATCATTGGTGGGCCTTATAACTCGGGTCTTTTGGCGAATGCTGAGCGGCGTCGCGCGACCTATGACTACAAACCCGCTCCTGACCATCTTTGGGATAAAGCTCAGAGGATTCGGGAGGTTTGTTCGGGCCACAGCGTCGATATGCGAGCTGCTGCTCTGCAGTATCCGCTGCGCCATCCCGCGGTGGCAGCCGTGATTCCTGGGATGTGGTCGGAGGAGGAAGTCCAGACCAACTTGCGATTGATGAGCGTCGACATTCCATCCGCGTTGTGGACTGAGCTTGACGATGCCGGACTTGTTCGCGGCCTGAGCGATACCGGGTGATAGGTATAAGCTTTTTTGCGAGGCGGTTCAGGATGATGAAGAGTGAGCACCACTCCAGCCGTAGCGAAGGTGCAGATTGAGTGCAATACGTTCTCGGGTTTGGGATCTGCCGTTACGAATCTGGCACTGGCTTTTTGCGCTTGGCGTAGCGACGTGCCTGCTGACCGGCCTATTAGGCGATATCGGTTGGATGCAATGGCATCAACGTTCGGGACTCTTGATTATAGGGTTGGTGGTGTTTCGCGTGGGTTGGGGTATTTGGGGGAGCCGATACGCGCGCTTTCAGTACTATCGGGTTTCGGTAGCTGCGATACGAGACCATTTTCTTCGACGGCTTGATCCACAGGTTCACACGCCCCCGGGCATCGCACTAGCGGTCGCATTGTTTTCTCTGGTGTTACTACAAGCGAGTGCGGGTTTATTTGCGACAGACGATATATTTAATGAGGGCCCCTTAAGACGCTACGTGACCGATGCATTCGCGGGGAGAGCGACGTGGCTTCATCATCGCGTTCACTGGATTATCTCGGGGTTTGTCGTTATCCACCTAACCGCCCAGTTAGTCTACGGGCTGTGGTTTAAAGATCCGCTGTGGTTATCCATGGTGACAGGCCGTAAAACGGTCGAGGCGGTCCGTACTCGTGATCACTTTCGGCGCGCCGCGCTAACCGCGGCTGTCGCGGTTCTGGTTGTCTCGATACTGGTGGTCGCGGGCTAGCTATTCTTCGCGATAGGAGTCGTGACAGTCTTTGCACGATTGTCCCAAGCCACCCATAGCGCTACCGATCATTGCTGGATCGCCGCTTGCCGCGGCTTTCTTGAAAGCCTCGGCGGCTGAATGAAAATCGTCCAATCGTTCAGCAAAATCCTCGGGCTGTTCCCAGATCGCCGGTAACGCTTCTCTCCCTTGTGATCCCTCCGGAAACAGATCCGGTGCGATGCGTGCCATGTCGGCGATGGCGTTTGCGTGAAGCGATAGGTGCTCGCTGTGCGGCACTTCCTGACGCAAAATCTTGACGATGGCCTGCATGTGTCCACCAATCGCTTCCATTGAGTAGTGCCGATAATCCACATCACCTTCCGAACCCAACGCACCGATGGACAACAGCGTGGCCAACCCGAGCAACGCCACACCCTTTGATTTGAGTAAATTCATGCTTACTTAGCTCCTTACTTCACCACTCGTGGTTGTATAGCGCAGATTGCGGATCCGGTAAACCGCTGCAATCCGCCGTGAGCTCTTCTCTGAGTTTGTGGGCGATCCACGTTTGTGCATTCGGAGTCCAATTTGAACCTCGTGTTAACTTGGGGCGATGACGGAAACACCGGTACCCAGTCCTTCGAGCGGTTCATCGAGTGGCCCTCGATTCATTGAAGGACCTCTTTCCGGGCATTTGTTGCGCCTATCCGGTTTCATGACGATGGGTTTTCTCGCGATGACGGTCACCATGCTCGTCGAGGCTATTTTCTTGGGTCTGGTGAGCAAAGAGGCACTCGCCGCGATCACCTTTGTTTTCCCCGTCATGTTGGGTTTATCTGCCTTGACGCGGGGGATTGGAACAGGGGCGAGCGCAGTCCTAGCGAGGGCAATGGGAGCGCACGAGCGAACCCGCGCCATGCAATTTGCGACGCACGGCCTTTCGCTCGTCCTGCTTTTTACCGTGGCGGTGTCGAGCGCGCTCTATGGAAATACGGCCGCTGTCTTTAGCGTCATTGGAGCCGAGGGTGCCGTTCTTGACGAAGTCGTTTCGTACGTCAGGATTTGGTGTATCGGCTTCCCGGCATTCGGACTAGCAACCAGCGGAATGCTAATCATGCGGGCGTTCGGCGATGCATCCTTCCCCGGTTGGGTCATGACGCTCGGTGCGTTGTTGCAGATGGCCTTGGGACCATTCCTGATATTCGGCTGGATCGGTCTGCCGGCGATGGGGATAGAAGGCGCTGGATGGGCGTTCGTTATTGCTAGGACGTTTTCATTTGTTCTGAGCGCGTATTGGTTTTTTGTCCGTGAACGCGCCATACGCTTCGATCTCTCGACATGGGTTGCATCGAGTCGCGAAATCTTGCATGTGGGCATCCCCGCGAGTTTGGCCAACCTCGTTCAACCGATATCCACGGCGGTGACAACCTACCTGCTAGCTGCTTTTGGGGTGGGAATCGTTGCTGGTTTTGGGGTTGCTTCGCGAATCGAATCGGTCATTTTTATGACGATCATTGGCGTGACATCGAGTGCGGCGCCGCTCGTGGGACAAAACTGGGGCGCGAAAAACCATGAGCGCGTGGTTGATACGCTAAAACTTTGTGTTCGGTACAGCTTCGTCATAAGTTGTACTGCCGCGGTGATCATGTGGTTCGGTGCCGAATATTTTGTTGCGTTGGTCAACGAAGATCTGGCGCTTAGAGAGACGGCGACGGTCTATCTATACATTGTTCCAATCGCGCTTGGATTCATGGGCATGGCCAATCTCGCGGTAACGACCTTTAACGCGTTGTCGAAACCGGGGCCAGCTTTGGTTCTGTCGGTGGGACAGACGTTGTTTTATCTGGTGATGGCTGTGCTCGCGCGCGAGTGGTACGGGTACGTGGGTGTATTTCTGGCCATAGGGCTAGCGAGCGTTACGGCGGGGCCTATTGGCTGGTTCTGGATTCATTCGGTCCTCCGTAACTCGCGTGTTACTCGTGAGCGCCAACAAGGCTAGAGCGCGACTGACTATTCTGGCAACGTATGATCCTTACGTGCCCGTGTACACGGGGTCGCGCTTTTCTCGAAACGCGGCGATCGATTCCTGCCGGTCGTTCGTTGCCCGATTCCCGTAGGCAAGGCTAGTCAGCTCGAAGCGCACGGCATCGTCGAGTTCGTGCTCAACGTTGTGTTGCAAGACGCGTTTGGACATTCGCAAAGCCAAGGGAGGCCACTGAGTCATCTGGTTAGCGGCTTCGAGCGCCCTATCCATTAGCTCGTTGGGGTCGACGAAGCGATCGAGGAGGCCGATACGGTAGGCTTCTTCGCCGTCGACGGCGCGGCTCGTGTAGATCAAATCGGCGGCTCGCGAATACCCGACGATACGGGGAAGAAAAAAGCTCATTCCTGAATCTGGGGAAAGATTCCGTTCGATAAAGACGGTTTTGAAGCGGCTTTTCTCTGATCCGACGCGCATATCACAAGCCAACGCTAAACTCATGCCTGCTCCCGCAGCAACGCCGTTGATCGCTCCGATGACGGGTTTGTTGAGGCCATACACTGCTTTCGCTTGGCGCCCGACCCAACCGAGATCATCGAGATGGTCATTTTGCGTGGGTGTTTTCTGTTCGCCTCGTCCCGTCAGATCGGCTCCAGAGCAGAAGCCGCGCCCGGCGCCGGTGATAATGGCGACCCGAACATTGTCGTCGTCACGAACTTCGGTAATGGCTTCGTGCAGAGCGGTCTGTAGGGCGCCCGACAGCGCGTTTAACTTTTCTGGACGATCCAAAGTCACGATCGCAACGTGATCTTGCTTGTCCAACTGCAAAGGATGCTCAGACATGGTGTTCTCCCTCATGACGGCTAGATTCTAACCATAACCGAACGACAACAATGGTTTAGCATCGGTTGGCTGTACCGTTATGCTTAATGGGTCACCACAGGGGAAAGAATGATGGCGATTGACTTCACGTTTCCAGAAGAGGTCGAAGATGCGCGATTGCTGGTTAAAAAGTTCATGCAGGATACGGTCCAACCCAAGATGGCGGAACTGCGTGACACCAAGGCATCCGGTGATGATTGGCGGACCGCGATAAAAGGTCTACGAGAGACGGCACGGGAACAAGGACTATGGAATCCACACATGCCTGAAGAATGGGACGGTATGGGATTGGGTATCACCGCCGTGGCTGCGATGTCAGCCGAAGCGGTCAAAACACCGTACGGACCGTATCTCATTAATTGCCAAGCGCCTGATGAAGGCAACATGCACACCATGCTGCACTTTGGTACCGAGGAGCAGAAAGAAAAGTGGCTACGGCCGCTCTGTGAAGGTACCGCCCGGTCGTGTTTTTCGATGACGGAACCAGAGGTGGCAGGTTCCGACCCTACCCAAATCCAAACATCTGCGGTAAAGGACGGCGATGAATGGGTTATTAACGGTCACAAATGGTTTACCTCCGGAGCTCATGGCGCTGATTTCGCCATCGTCATCGCGAAAACAGACCCAGACGCTGAGATTGCCCAAGCGAGAAACAGCGCGTTCATTGTGCCAACCGACACCCCAGGGTTTGAAATCGTCCGCGACGTCGAGACGATGGGCGGTGGTGGTGGCCATCCCGAATTGCGTTACAACGACGTCCGTGTCCCGCTGGAGAATATGTTGGGTGAGCAAGGAGGGGGCCATAAGCTTGGCCAAGTCCGGCTTGGCCCAGCTCGACTTGCGCACTGCATGCGTTGGATCGGGCAGATTGAACAGGCGTTGGAAATGCTTGTCGATCGCGCTCAGAAACGTTACGCCCACGGGTCCGTTCTTGCAGAGAAACAGGGCATTCAGTGGATGATGGCCGAGAGCGCGCTGGAGCTCTATTCGTCGAAACTGATGGTGCTCCATGCCGCCTATAAAATCGAAAACGAGATGGATTTTCGGGCCGAAGTATCGATGGCGAAGCACCATGTCGCCAACACCTTGTGGAAGACGGTTGATCGAGCCTTGCAGGTCCATGGAGCCTTGGGATATTCCAACGATTCCCCGCTCGCGAATATGCTTATCAATGCCCGGTGGGCGCGTATCGCGGATGGTTCGGACGAAGTTCATCTGATGCGTATTGCCGACATGGTGATCCGCTCCTACAACGAAACGGGTTCCGTAAATCACGCGGTGGGTGATCTACCGCTATGACGAGGCGGTGTCGATTCGGGGAGATAGGACCTGAAACCTTGGATTGTCTTTTGGGGGAACGAACGGTGCGGCTTTTGAAGGAGAAAGACCATGCTTGAAATTAACGATCAGAATCGTGTTCGCACGCTCACATTGAATCGGCCGGAGGCCCTCAATGCTTTTAACAATCCGCAGTTTGACGAAGTTGCAGAGGCTTTTCTCGCGGCGCGCGATGACGACGACGTCAGGGTTCTTGTGCTCACGGGGGCGGGGCGAGCGTTCAGTGCAGGCGCTGACCTTTCTGAAGCCGGTCGCACCGCGAAAGTCGTGCACGGCTTTGGTGGGATGGCGCACATCATTGCCGAGTTCCCCAAACCGTTTGTCGTCGCGGTGAATGGTCTTGGGGTTGGGGTTGGTGCGACGATCTGTGGGCTTGCGGATTTTGCGTTCATGGCCTCGAGCGCGCGGCTACGATGTCCATTTTCTGAGCTCGGCCTGGTCGCAGAAGCCGGCAGTACGTTGACGGTTCCGGCGTTGATGGGCCGGCAAAAAGCGGCCTGGATGTTGATGAGCTCGGAGTGGATGAGCGCTGAGCAATGCAGAGATATGGGGCTTGTGCTTGAGGTATTTCCGGACGATGTATTTGCGGACGAGGTTCGTGAGCGAGCGGCGAAACTTGCAGCGCTTCCTCCCGGTCCTCTTGCCGCGGCGAAACGGTTAATCAATGGGCCTGAAATTGAGCGTCTGAAGGCGGTGATTGATGCAGAGAACGCCGAACTTGCGGGGCTCAGTGGCGGACCCGCCAATCTGGAAGCAGTGACCGCCTTTCGAGAAAAGAGACCGCCCGATTTTTCTGCGCTTTAGGCGTGTCGCCGCTTGTGTTTCTCGAATTGATTCGCGGGTCAGGCTGCGGGGTGCCACAGAAGCGTGCGTATTTCCCCGAATTCACGGGGTAAACGCTGCCAGACTTCACCGCCGTCGTCGCTGCGGTACATTTGTCCGAGATTCGTGCAGGTGAAAAGAAGGCTGGGATCGGCCGGGTGGGTCGACACCATCCAAGGTGTGCTGTTGGTTGGACCAGGTAAATTCGCGTCTTCCCATGACTCTCCCCAGTCGCGACTTCGTAACAACCGTCCTTGAGACCCTGGAGGACCGTCGCCGTTGCATAGGAATACGGTCTGTCTCTTATACACATCTCCGAGCCCACGAGACCGAGGCTGAGCTCGTATGCCGTCTTCTGCTTGA
>CAXDSX010000004.1:0-31059 GCA_963992075.1 uncultured Pseudomonadales bacterium
TTTTTCAAGCAGAAGACGGCATACGAGATCAGCCTCGGTCTCGTGGGCTCGGAGATGTGTATAAGAGACAGTTCAATAACCTTGGTGGGGTGTGGGACAAGCTACTACGCGGCGAGTGTGGCGAGATATTGGATCGAGGAGATGGCTGGAATCAGCTGCAGTGTGGAGATCGCGTCAGAGTTTCGTTACCGATCTCTCGTAGTTCCACCAAAATCCCTCTTTGTGACGCTATCTCAATCAGGCGAAACGGCGGACACGTTGGCTGCACTTCGTATTGCCGAGGAGTCGGGGTTTGCTCACACAATGACGATATGTAACGTTCCGACCAGCAGCTTGGCGCGCGAGTCTGAATTGGCGTTTCTTATGAATGCGGGAGTTGAGATTGGCGTTGCATCGACGAAGGCGTTTACTGCACAACTTGTTGATCTGCTTTTGCTGACGATTCTCTTGGCAAGGCGTCGGGGACTTGGGTCTTCGAAGGAACTAGAGCTCGTGAACGCACTTCGACAACTCGATAAGCTGATCGACGAAGTCTTGGCCCTAGATTCCGATATTGCGCGGTTAGCACAAGACTTCATGGATCGACCACACGCGTTATTTTTGGGTAGAGGCCTGTTATTCCCAGTCGCACTAGAAGGCGCATTAAAACTAAAAGAAATTACGTACATCCACGCGGAGGGCTACCCAGCGGGAGAGCTCAAACACGGACCCTTGGCGCTCGTTGACGAAGACATGCCGGTGGTTGCGGTTGCGCCCGGGAATGAATTATTGGACAAGGTGCGATCAAATTTAGAGGAAGTGCGAGCGCGGGGCGGTCGCCTCTACGTATTCGCTGATGCAAACGCCGGATTTCAGTCGACGGACGATGTTTCCGTCATTGAGTTGCCGACTGTCCACGAAACGCTTGCGCCGATTCTCTATACCGTACCCCTCCAACTTTTGGCCTATCACGTTGCCGTTCTCCGAGGCACTGACGTTGACCAACCTCGAAATCTCGCGAAGTCGGTCACGGTAGAGTAGAAAGGAATGGTGCATTAAAAAGGAAATATTATGGAAGGTTTGGCAGTAATGGGTTTTGTTTTAGGAGGGATAGGGGTCGTAGCATTAGTTCGACTAGAAAAACTTACAAAAACCCTGAAGCAAAAGGGAATTCTCGAAGAGGATTACAAGGAAGATTAAAGCACCAAACAAATCTACTCAATCACTGTCGAGTAGTAAAAAACGGTGAAATGGAGTGTGTCGCGAATGATCATCAATTTGGTACTGGCAGTGAACTGTGTCGTCCTAGCAGTAGTCATTGTTCGTTTAAATTTGTTAACGAGAAAATTGAGAGAACACGGGATCGTAGAAAAGCGCTTGTCAGAACTTTAAATCACTGTTCCACAACACTCCGTAACCGTTGCATAAATTGGAGTCGCATAAAGTTCGGGAACCCTTACTCTCGAAGTAAGTATCACGTTGGGATTAGAAAGCGAGTCGTTGGAAGACATATCAACCATTCTTGATGGCCTAAATGAGCGCCAACGCGAAGCTGTGACTGCCCCTCTAGGCAATCATTTGATCGTCGCGGGGGCGGGTTCGGGAAAGACTCGTGTGCTCGTTCACCGAATCGCCTGGCTGGTCGCGGCTGAGGGCGCAACACCGCAAAGCGTGCTGGCCGTCACATTTACCAACAAGGCAGCTGCCGAAATGCGGCTACGAGCAGAAACCCTTCTCAACATTTCGGGTCGAGCGCTTTGGGTAGGAACGTTCCACGGTATTGCGCATCGATTGCTGCGAATGCACTGGCAGGACGCGGGATTGCCGCAAAACTTCCAGATACTCGATGCAGACGACCAATTGCGCCTTGTGAAACGCGTGATGCGCACGTTCGACTTAGACGAGCATAAGTGGCCACCGCGCCAAGCAGTCTGGTTCATCAATGGCCAAAAGGACGAAGGCAGGCGGGCAAAACAAGTGCCTCCGTCAGACGATATATTCGAAATAACCCATCGCAAAGTGTACGAGTCGTACGAGGCTTTATGTCAGCAGGGCGGGCTGGTTGATTTTGCGGAACTTCTCCTTAGAAGCCACGAGCTCTGGCTTGAAAATCCAACGCTGCTTGCACACTACCAACGCCGATTTGGGCACCTGTTGGTCGATGAGTTCCAGGACACGAACGCGATTCAGTACGCCTGGCTTCGGGTGCTTGCGGGGACATCGGGTCGCGTCATGGCTGTGGGCGATGATGATCAATCAATCTACGGCTGGCGCGGCGCGAGAGTCGAAAATATTCACCAATTTTCGAAAGATTTTGATCCGGTCGGGATCATCCGGCTCGAACAAAATTACCGCTCGACTGGCACGATACTCTCGGCCGCTAACGCGCTAATCGGTAACAATCTCGATCGTCTGGGCAAAGAGCTTTGGACGGATGCTGGTGATGGCGACTCGATACGCGTTTATTCGGGGTACAACGAACAAGACGAAGCTCGATTTATTGCCGATCGCATTCAGGAGTGGATCGATCAAGGTGGAAGCGCGGACGAGGCCGCTATTCTGTACCGAAGCAATGCGCAGTCGCGGGTTTTGGAAGAGGCGTTGTTGCGCACTGATATACCCTACCGAATATATGGAGGATTCCGCTTTTACGAGAGGGCGGAGATTCGAAACGCACTCGCGTATATGCGCCTTATAAGCGAGCGACACTCCGACGTGGCGTTCGAACGTGTGGTTAATACACCGTCACGGGGTATCGGCGACAAAACGCTGGATGGCCTCCGCGAAATTGCGAGAACGCGTAGCATCTCGCTCTGGCAAGCCACAAAAGAAGGTTTAAACGAGGAGTTATTCAAAAGTCGACCAGGGTCTTTACTGGCGCGGTTCGTGGATCTCATCGATGAATTGGCTGCAGAGTTAGCGGATGCTCCGCTTCACGTCATTGCTGAGCGTTGCGTGGAGGCGTCGGGCCTCATCGAATACCACCTAAAGGAACGAGGGGAGCGCGGCCTTGCCCGTAAGGAAAACCTAGAAGAACTCTTTGTTGCCTGTCGCGAGTTTAGGGACGATTTGGTGTTTCCATTAGCCGAGGACGGGCGTGACCACGAGCCTGTGACGGAACTCAATGAATTTCTCGACCAAGCCGCACTGGAAAGTGGCGAATACCAGGCAGAGGTCGGCCCCTCCGTCCAATTGATGACACTGCATTCGGCGAAAGGGCTAGAGTTTCCCTTAGTCTTTTTGTCGGGGATGGAAGAGGGCCTATTCCCCCACCGTATGTCTCTCGAGGAGCCGGGACGGATGGAAGAGGAACGCCGCCTTGCGTACGTGGGGGTTACACGTGCGATGCAACAGCTTTATTTGACCTATGCTGAAATGCGCCGTCTTTATGGCTCCGATTCCTATAACGGACCTTCACGTTTTCTTATCGAAATACCCAACGAGTATGTGGAGGAAGTGCGGCTGGGCGGTGCTATCGCCAGGGCATTTGGTACCGGTAAAGTGGCAACTAGCACCGATGCTGCAAAGGGCGAGGCGGGGTTGCTCATTGGTCAGCGCGTCGCGCACAAGAAATTCGGAGAGGGGGTGGTATTACGATACGAAGGCCAAGGTGAGCGAGCTCGTGTGCAGGTGAATTTCGCTCAGGTGGGGTCGAAATGGCTTATGCCAGGCTACGCAAATCTCGAGATGTTGGATTGAACATGAAAAAATTCTTTTTTTTGTCAGCGGCGCTCATTGCTGGTTGTAACAACGGGCCGCCTTCCGAAAATGAACGCGAAAGTAGATTGGCAACGTCGCAAGCGACTTTCCAATGGAAGCTCATTACGACCTGGCCAAAAAATTTTCCGGCACTTGGAACGGCGCCGGAAAAGCTTGCCGAATTGGTTGAGGAGATGTCGGCGGGCCGATTGCGAATTAGGGTCTATGGTGGCGGCGAGCTAGTACCAGAATTGGAAGTATTCGATGCCGTGTCGGCTGGTACAGCTGAAATGGGACACGGCGCTGCGTACTACTGGCGAGGTAAAGTTCCCATAGGCCAAGTATTTGCCACCGTACCCTTCGGTATGACCGCGCAGGAGATGAACGGATGGTTGCACCATGGTGGTGGGATGGCTCTTTGGCGTGAATTGTATGAGCCGTTCGGACTAATTCCATTAGCCGCTGGAAACTCGGGCGTGCAAATGGCCGGCTGGTTCAACCGCGAAATTCGTTCGCTCGATGATATCCGAGGACTAAAAATGCGAATCCCAGGTCTAGGAGGGGCCGTAATCCAGAAGGCCGGGGG
Source organism: uncultured Pseudomonadales bacterium (assembly GCA_963992075.1). Classification (GTDB taxonomy): domain Bacteria; phylum Pseudomonadota; class Gammaproteobacteria; order Pseudomonadales; family Azotimanducaceae; genus UBA11889. Next base: position 4,265 of record CAXDSX010000004.1, read on the forward strand.
GATTGCTGTCGCCATGCCGGGTAGTGAGATGTACACCTCTATGCAGACCGGGGTGATCGATGCAACGGAGTGGGTTGGACCATACAACGACCTTGCCTTTGGGCTCCACGAGGTTGGCAAGTACTACTACTACCCGGGTTGGCACGAGCCCGGCACGACATTGGAGGCCATCGTTAACGCGGATGCTTGGCATCGCCTACCGAAAGATCTTCAGGCCATTTTGGAGGTCGCAACTCGTGCAATAAATCAGGACGTGCTCGATGAATTCACCGCTCGGAACAATGCAGCTCTCAAGGTCCTAGTAGAGCAGCATGGGGTTGAATTACGCCGACTTCCAAACGATGTCATCAAGGAATTCGCAGAAATCTCACAAGAACTGATTGGCGAGACGGCGGGCGATGACCCTTTGGCAAATCGAATACTTGAGTCGTACCGAGAATTTGCCGACAACGTCCGTGAATACCACGCTATTTCCGAGCAGGCGTACATCAACGCACGGGACACCGATTGAATATTCTACCTAGAGTTGATTGGGTAACCAGGTTGTCAACGTAGGTACCGCGACCAGTAATGCCAAGAGAAGAAGCTGCAGACCAATGAAAGGAACGACACCTCGATAGATGTGTGAGGTCGCGATCGTGTCCGGTGCAACGCCTCTGAGGTAGAAGAGTGCAAACCCAAATGGCGGTGTTAGGAAAGAGGTCTGGAGATTCACGGCGATCATAACGCCTAGCCAGATCGGGTCGATCCCCATGCTGAGTAACACTGGACCGACGATCGGCACAACTACGTACGTAATTTCGATAAAGTCGAGAATGAAACCGAGCAAGAAAATGACCAACATGACGATGCCAATCGCCGTCCATTGACCACCGGGCATGCTGGCGAACAAGGTGGCGACTAGGTCATCGCCGCCGAAGCCTCGAAACACCAGGGAGAATATGGACGCGCCGATGAGAATGAAAAACACCATGGAGGTGGTCAGTACGGTCGCCTGCATGATTTCCTGAAGAGTTTTTCTGTTGAGGGAGCGGTACAGGATGGCGAGTAGTAAGGCTCCCATGGCGCCGACAGCTGCGGCTTCGGTCGGTGTTGCATACCCCAGTAAGATAGAGCCCAGAACCGCGACGATCAGGACCAGTGGGGGTACGAGTCCCTTGGTAAGCGCGACGGCGAGAGGAGGGCCGGACTCTGTTTCTCTGAGAGGGACAGGGGCTGATGTAGGCTGGTAAAACGCTCGGGAAAGTAGATAAGTGGCGTAGAGGAGAACCAAGATAAAGCCTGGAATAAGTGCACCGGCAAACAGATCGCCGACAGATACTGTTTTCGGAGAAAATAGACCCTGACTTATTTGGGCTTGCTGGTAGGCGTTTGATAGCACGTCGCCCAACAACACCAAAGCGATCGATGGCGGAATGATTTGACCCAGTGTACCGGTAGCCGCGATCGTTCCACTGGCGAAACTCGGCTCATAACCGTGTCTTAAGAGCGAAGGTAATGCGAGTAATCCCATTGTGACGACTGTGGCACCAACAATACCCGTACTGGCTGCCATCAACATACCCACGGTAATGACGGCGATACCCAAGCCTCCGGGCATTCGGCCCATCAGTCTTGCCATGCTTTCAAGTAGCGTTTCGGCGATGTTGGTGCGCTCCAGCGTTATGCCCATCATGACAAACAGCGGGACCGCAATTAGGGTCTGGTTTGTCATGATTCCGTAGAGTCGACCTGGCAAGAATCCGAGACTATTAAGGTCGAATATATCCGCGACCCCGCCGATAAACGCGAACAAAAGGGCGACGCCTCCAAGCGTTGGCGCGACGGCATATCCGGCGAGCAAGGCGAGAAAGACGGCCACGAACATCAACAGAGGGATGTATTCAATCATGTCGCAACTGTCGGTATGTCCGAAGCACTTCAGAAATAGCTTGCATTGATAACAAGAGAACGGAGAGAGGAATCAGTGTTTTCAGGAAGTAAACTCCCGGAATTCCGCCCGCTTCGGGAGAGCCCTCACGAATTGCCCAGGACCGCATGACGTAATCGAAGCTTTCCAGGGTGATGACCAAACAGATCGGTAAAAGGAAGCCCACATGACCGATCAGATTAATCCGCTGCCTACTGCGTCTGGAGAGTCGGTTGAAGAGCAGATCGACGCGTACATGACGGTCGTGCTTCAAGGCATACGAAAGACCGATCATAAAAACCAGGGCGTGCATGTAGGTCACGGACTCTTGCAGGGCGATGGCGCCGGTATCGAAGCCGTAACGTAATACGACAACCGTACATGTGATAACCACCATTCCAAGGCTAAGCCACGCGACGGTGCGTCCGCTGATTTCGATTATCGCGTCGATTTTCACTGAGAGAGAGCTCTTGTTAAGTGTTCCGCGACGACCCCGACAAAGATAGTAAACCCGACCCAAGTATTATTACCGAACGCCTTGAAGCACAGTGTTTCGTCACGCGTACGGATCAAAATTTGCTGGTAGACGAACAAGCCAGCAACGGTCGCGACGGCTAATAAATAGGGCGTTTTAAAGCCGGAATAGTTTCCCAGTAGGAACAAAAGTATCACAGAGACGGATTGTAAGACGCCGACGGCCAGACGATCCCAATCCCCGAGCAAAAGAGCCGTTGACTTCACTCCGATGTTGCGATCATCCCGGCGATCGACCATGGCGTACTGCGTATCGTAGGCGATGATCCAAATGACGCTCATCAGGAAAAACAGACAAACGGGAACGCTGAGTTTCCCGTGTATGGCTGTTGATGCCATGGGTATACCCCAACTAAACGCGATACCGAGAATCACCTGGGGGAAAAACGTGACTCGTTTCATAAATGGATAAACGATCGCAATACAAAATCCGGCAACGGCCATCCAGCGAGTAATTTCGTTTAGCGTGAACATCAACATCAGCGCGAAGGTGGATAGAGCGAGAAATACAAGGACTGCCTCAACGAGGCGTACGCGGCCATCGGCGAGTGGGCGTGATTTGGTTCGCTCAACAAAGGGGTCGATATTTCGGTCCACGATGTCGTTGGCAACACATCCTGCGGCACGCATGATGAAAGTACCCAGAACAAATACAGAAAGAATCGAAACAGCGGGGACACCCTCGGCAGCGAGCCACAGTGCTGTGAGCGTAGGCCACAACAACAAAAGGGTTCCCACGGGTCGATCTAGCCGCATCAGTTCGAATAGCGCGTTAAGTTTTTGCGGAGGCGTCATTAGTTTTGGGGGGACGGTTTGGTCGATTGATTTATGTGGCTTGCACAAGGTAGTTTACAGCGCGCTTGGACAACCCTAGGTAGTAATTCATGCGGAAATGGCAATGCATCGTTTGTGGTTGGATTTACGATGAGGCCGAGGGCTGCGAGGAAGAAGGGCTCGCGCCGGGCACTAAGTGGGAAGATGTGCCGGAAGATTTTGTTTGCCCCGAGTGCGGGGTAGCAAAGGAAGATTTCGAGATGATTGAGGTAGGCTAGGTTATTCATGAATCTTACGGTACGAATACTGATCGGAATGGCAGCAGGCGTAGTTGTTGGACTCGCGGTGCAAGGTTTTACGTCCGAGGACCACTGGATCCAAACGGTACTGGTGCAGGACGTCTTTGATGCGGGCGGCAAGGTTTTTATCGCATCTCTTCGGTTAATGGTCGTGCCTCTGGTGCTTGTGTCTTTGGTGTGCGGCTCGTCAAGCCTTGCAGATGGGGCGAGCATGGGACGGCTGGGCGGGAAGTCGATCGGCCTCTATCTTTTCACTACCGCGGTTGCGATCTCAATAGCACTTGGGTTGGCACTCTTAATTAGCCCAGGGGAGGGTGGTTCCGCTGGCCGAGCGTTTGAATACACACCGCGGCCAAGCCCTGGGCTGAAAGAAACGTTTCTGAACATTTTCCCTACCAACCCTGTACAGGCCATGGCCGATGGCAAGATGCTACAAATTATCGTTTTTGCATTGCTTCTGGGGACAGCTCTTGGTCGCTCGGGGGATGCTGGCCAAAGAGTTCGATCACTTTTTGAGGACCTTAATGGGGTCCTTATGCGACTAATCGTAATGTTAATTAGCCTTGCGCCCTTTGGGGTTTTTTTCCTGATGGCCAAGCTTTTCTCGGAAGTTGGTTGGCGAGACATCATTGAGCTTGGAAAGTACTTCGTAACGGTAATTTTGGTGCTGGTTATTCACGCATCGATTGTCTACCCAACGTTGCTGATGTGGCTCGCAAAAACAAATCCTCTTAAGTTCTACAAAAAAATGCGAGAACCAATGCTCTTTGCGTTTAGTACATCGTCGAGCGGAGCGACCTTGCCGGTGACCCTGCGCACAGTGGAAAAGAAATTGGGTGTCGATAACAGCATTGCTTCCTTTTCGGTTCCACTGGGAGCGACCATCAACATGGATGGCACCGCAATTATGCAAGGGGTGGCTACGGTTTTTATCGCTCAGTACTTCCATGTAGACCTCGTCTTTACAGACTATTTGATGGTCATCCTCACCGCCACAATGGCCTCGGTTGGGACCGCGGCCGTACCGGGCGTCGGTTTGATTATGTTGACGATGGTGCTCACCCAGGTCGGGTTACCCGTGGAAGGTATCGCTTTGATCATTGGCGTCGATCGGCTGCTCGATATGACGCGTACGGCCGTTAATGTTGCGGGTGACGCAATGGTGGCGACGACGGTCGCGCATTCGGAAAAGAAGCTTGATCGTTCCGTGTTCGATGACCCAACTGCCGGGCGAGTCAACCCTTAAAGACGAAACGGTGCTAAACCGACGCGTACGAAGTCTCTGGCGGTGTCCAGGCTTTGATTATCGCTTCGGCGGTCTCTAAATCTGCCTCACGCATCTTATCGCCGGTTTGAACGACGTCTTTGAATAACGATATGTCGGTACTTAGGTCAGACACGCGAAATTGTCGCTCACCTGTTTGGCGGGTCCCCATGATGTCGCCCGGTCCTCGAAGCTCGAGATCTTTTTCTGCGATAAGAAAGCCGTCGTTGGTTTCACGCATTACGTTCAAACGCGATTTTGCCAGTTCTGTTAGCGGAGCCTCATACAGTAAAGTGCAGTGACTGGGGAAGTTCCCGCGACCGATCCTACCCCTCAACTGATGGAGCTGGGCTAGCCCCAAACGGTCTGGATCATCAATCACCATTTGGGTTGCGTTGGGGACATCCACACCAACCTCTACAACTGTGGTTGAGACCAATAATCCTATTTCCCCCGATTTGAATTGAGACATCGTTGCCGACTTCTCGAACGCTTTCATGCGGCCGTGGATAAGCCCAACTGTCACGTGGGGTAGCTTTTCTTTGAGCTCTCTGTATACGGTCTCTGCTGCTTTGATCTCGCTGTCTTCGGATTCCTCGATGGCCGCACAGATCCAGAAAGCCTGGTGGCCTGCGGCGATTTCATGACCAATACCTTCAACGACTCCATCGCGTCTCTCGTTGGCGTGTATTGACGTGATAATGGGTGCCCGTCCCGGCGGCATTTCATCGATAACCGATAGCTCCATGTCCGCGTACAAGGTCATGGATAACGTCCTCGGGATCGGGGTTGCAGTCATCACCAATTGGTGGGGCAGACGCCCCTTGTTACGTAGGGACATTCGTTGATGAACGCCGAACCTATGTTGTTCGTCGACAATCGTTAAACCGAGATCCTGAAAAACAACGTCTCGTTGAAAAATGGCGTGTGTACCGATGATTACTAAATCATCCCCTTCAGCGATGGCATTCAATCTGGAACGCCTCTCTGCCGCAGCAAGACGGCCGGTTAGGAGGCCGACGCGAATGCCAAGAGGCGAGAGCCAACTCGAAAACGTTTCGTAATGCTGTTCTGCAAGAATTTCCGTCGGTGCCATGATGGCCGTCTGGGTGCCGTTTTCGGCTGCTCGTATTGCAGCAAATGCTGCTACAACGGTTTTTCCGGAGCCGACGTCTCCCTGAATCAAACGCATGGTCGCGCGAGTTTTCGTAAGATCGTTGAGGACATCGGTGGTGGTTTTTCGCTGCGCTCGAGTGAGCCGGAAACCGAGTTCGTTCAACAACTCCTTGCCAAGCTGGCGAACAGGCGGAAGAGCCCGTGCGGGCATACTTGAAACGTCTTCTTGGCGACGTTTCATTACAAGGTAGTACGCTAACAACTCGTCGAAGGCTAGACGCTTCCGAGCTGTTTCAACTAAATCGGGCTGGTCGATCGGTGGAAGATGGATTACTTGCAAGGCGTCTTCTAGTGTAAACCCCATTGTTTTGTACGAATGAAGATCGGGAGGTTGCGCAAGAACTTGCTGAATCCAGCCTGCAATCCGTGAGTTTGAAATACCTGCGGTGACTCTGTAGACGGGCTTTAATTCTGGCTCGATAGGCCCCGGTTCTGAACTGAAAACCCGATATTCAGGATGGACCATTTCGAGCCCGGAGCGGTTAAGCCGAGCCTCACCAAATAATCGTAACCAAACGCCCGCTCGGAGTGATTCACGTTGATGGGGGCTAAAGTGAAAAAGACGCATGCTGAGAAACGCTCCGCCATCATCCAGTGTAATAACCAAACTTCGGCGACGGCCATAACCCACATTAACCTTCACTATTTCACCCGAGACATAGCATTCATCCCCTGCACTTAACTGACTGATAGGAATGATGTGGGTCCGGTCTTGGTAACGAATTGGAAGATGTAAAAGTAAGTCAAGTTGGTTTCGAATCCCCAGACGCAACAATTTTTCAGCCGCCGATGGGCCAATGCCTTTGAGCGAGATAACGGATTCGTCGTTCAGCTGGATTGCCTTGTAATCGACAGCACTGCTTCGATTTCTACGCGTGCGCCGCGGGGCAGCTCGCTGACACCAACCACTGAGCGAGCTGGGAACGGTCGTGTAAATTGTTCCGTGAAGACCTTGTTTACCTCCTCAAATAGCTTGAGATCTGTGAGAAAAACGGTCGTTTTAACGACAGAACCCAGCGAACCACCACTTGCAGCGCACACCGACGCTAAGTTACGGAAAACCTGCAGAATCTCGGCCTCGAAGGTATGCGAGACTAGATCCATGGTCGCGGGATCAAGGCCGATTTGGCCAGAAAGATAAACAATTTCGCCAATGTCGATAGCTTGGGAATAAGAACCAATTGCGGCCGGTGCCGCTTGAGTCGATATAGCGTTACGCGGCACTAGTTAACGGCTCGTTCCACACTCTGTACTGGCGTTATGTTGCGGAGGCGCCGCATTGCGCGCCTAAGGTGATCGCGATCGCGAACCGAAATCTCAACAGCCACCGTTGAAAGATCCGACGATCGTTCGTCAACCCGAATATTGTTGATCCCAGCATCGACCGTGTTCACAGAGGTGGCAAGCTCCGCGAGAATGCCCTTACGGCGTTCGACCGTGAGCCATAGGGTCGTTTCAAACTCGCCGTGTGTCTCACTCCAGCGTGCAGGAAGTATGTCCTGTGGTGCACGTCGCCGCACCTCAGCAACGTTATTGCATGCTTCTAGATGCACGACGAGCCCCTTCCCTGGCGTCATGTGACCAACGACGGGATCGCCCGGTACCGGCCCACAGCATCGGCCGTAATTGATCACGAGTCCCTCGCCGCCATTAATGGCAACAGGACCGCCTTCGTGAATATCAACCGCCTGATACGCGGGATTTTCTAGCGATAACAACCGTTGCGCGACGACATATGACATGAGATTGCCGATGCCAATATCGGCGAGCAAATCGTCCAGCTTTCGGACGTTGAATTCCTGAAAAACTTTTCGCAAGCGCCGAAAGTCCAAATCGTTAATGGATGTGTTCGCGTTAACGAGCGTTCTGTCCAGTAGACGTCGGCCGAGACGTATGGATTCCGACCGTTGTTGTGCCTTCAGGGCCATACGAATCGCGGACCTTGCTCGACCGGATACGGCGAAAGTGAGCCAGTCTGCACTCGGGTGGGCGTCGGAGGCCGTGATTACTTCGACGGTCTGGCCCGACTCTAATTGTTTTGACAATGGGGCCAAGACTTTGTCGACTCGGCAAGCAACTGTGCGATTCCCAATATCGGTATGAATGTTGTAGGCGAAATCGATAGGGCAGCTACCTTTTGGTAATTCAAGAATATCGCCGCGTGGCGTAAAGACGTAGAGTTCATCGGGAAACAGATCGAGTTTCAGATGCTCAATGAATTCCTGGGAGTTACCAGCCTTTTGTTGTAAATCGAGGATGCTGTTAACCCACTCACGGGTTCGCGCATCGCTATGTTTGAACGACGCTGTTTGGGATTTATACAACCAGTGTCCGGCAATACCGTTGTCCGCGATGGAATCCATTTGATGTGTGCGAATCTGCACCTCGATTGGTACACCGTGCATTCCGAAGAGGGTGGTGTGGAGCGACTGGTATCCGTTCGCTTTAGGAATGGCAATGAAGTCCTTAAATCTACCGACCCTCGGCTTGTATAGGTTATGAACAGAACCCAAGGCTCGGTAGCACGCATCGACTTGATCCACGACGACTCGAAAACCAAAGACATCCATGATGTCGCCGAATGACTTTCGCTGAGACTTCATTTTTGTGTAAATTGAGTAAAGGTGTTTTTCACGTCCAACCACCGATGCATCGATTCCCTCGCCTTTAAGCGCAGCTTCGATCGACGTTCTTATTTCTTCCATTAAGGCTTTTCGATTGCCACGTGCAGCAGATACTGCACGGCCTATTAAACCGGCACGCAACGGGTAGAAGGTCTCGAAGCCAAGTTCTTCAAGTTCATTCTTAATCGTATTCATACCGAGCCGGTTGGCTATGGGAGCGTAAAAATCGAGGGTCTCGCGGGCTATGCGTCGACGCTTATCTCGTTCGAGCGAGCCAATGGTGCGCATGTTGTGTAGTCGGTCTGCCAATTTAACGAGAATGACCCTTAGATCCCGTGTTGTCGCCATCGCCATCTTTTGAAAATTTTCTGCTTGTTCTTCGGCCGATGTCTTATAGATCGTGGCAAGTTTCGACACGCCATCGACAATGTCTGCCACTTCTTGTCCGAACCGTTCGGTCAGAACTTCTTTGTCTATACTCGCGTCTTCAAGAACATCGTGAAGTAAGGCGGCCATAACGGTCTGGTGATCCATGTGCATATCGGCGAGGACCCCTGCGACAGCCAAGGGGTGTGTGATGTATGGATGGCCGGACAGCCTTTGCTGACCTTCGTGTGCTTCATCCGCGAATCTATAGGCGTTCCTTACACGTCGCAGTTCGCGCCTGCTCAAATACGATAGTGCCTTTATAAGAGCCCTGGCGTCGGTAGGAACGGCGATTTCGTCGTTCAGTGCGCGCGCGGCAAGTTGAGCCTGAAAGTAGGACTCAGAAGTTGTTTTCTCGATCATCTCCAAAGCCGAAAGCCGCGTCGGTATCGGAATCGTCCGGTCTCACATCGGCAGCGTCAAGCACTTCGTCGGTAATAAGACCGTCAGCAATTTCCCTTAGGGCAATTACAGTGGGCTTGTCGCCCTCTTCGTCTACAAGCGGGTCTGCTCGGAATTGGACTATCTGTCGGGCGCGACGCGTCGCTACCATGACTAACCCAAATCGGTTCTCTACATGCTCGAGACAATCTTCAACGGTTACTCGTGCCATAAGTCGCTCGGCGTCAAAAGGACGCGCGAGTTTACTCGAATCAGGATTTGCCCGACAAGAGCCTAGTAGCGAGGTCCGATAGATTTGACTTGGGGAAGAACAGGTCTTTCCTGATGGAGTGAATGATGTTCGTCAGCTCCGACACTGCCTGATCAAAATTGTCGTTGACGAGAACGAAGTCGAATTCGTCGAAATGGGATATTTCTTCGACTGCGAGACTCGTCCGTCGTTCGATTTCATCGAGGCTGTCTTCCCCGCGTTTTTGCAAACGCTCAATGAGCGCTCTTCGAGAGGGGGGTAGAATAAAAATACTGGTTGTAGCGGGTTCCTTTTCGCGGACTTTTCTGGCTCCTTGCCAATCGATTTCGAGTATGACGTCTAACCCATTTGTTAGATTGACTTTGACGCCTCTTAACGAGGTCCCGTAGAGATGGCCGAAAACGCAAGCGTGTTCGAGAAATGCTGACGCGGACTTCATCGCGAGAAAATCAGCCCGATTGGTGAAGTGATAGTGTTTACCCTCTTTTTCGCCCTCGCGTTTCGGTCGGGTGGTATGTGAAATTGAGGCAACAAGCCTTTTATCGGTCTTGAGTAGTGCGTTTACTAGACTGGTTTTGCCGGCTCCAGATGGCGCGGAAATGACGAACAGTCGTCCCGATGGTTGTGATTTTGGATTCATGCAATCGTGTGAGTAACGGTGGCGTCGGTTTGCTTCAAAGTGGCGAAAACTGAGCGGGGCGAAGCCATAGCATTATTCTAACTTGATATGATGAGTTGGGTTGCAACAACCGGGACGTGTCGAGAGCAGGATGGATAGACCTAGTGGCCGCGCGCCAGATGAGCTACGAAAGGTAACGATTACGCCTAACTTCACCAAGCATGCGGCTGCATCGGTACTAATCGAATTTGGTGAAACGAAAGTAATTTGCACCGCGAGTGTCGAGGATAGCGTGCCGGGATTTATGCGGGGACAGGGTCGTGGTTGGGTTACTGCGGAATACGGCATGTTGCCTGGTGCGACGCATAGTCGAGTAGATCGGGAAGCGGCGCGTGGGAAACAGAGTGGTCGTACGGTCGAAATACAGCGACTTATCGGTAGATCTTTAAGGGCCGTCGTCGACTTGAATAAGTTGGGGGAGCGCACGATCAGAATCGACTGCGACGTGATACAGGCCGATGGAGGAACCCGCACGGCATCTATAACGGGGGGCTCTGTCGCACTCGCGGATGCAATACTCCAAGTTGCGCCGGAGGCGTTTATCGGCCTGGTAGGATCCGTATCGGTGGGGGTGTTCAAGGGCGTTCCAATAGTAGATTTAGACTACCCTGAAGACTCAAATGCAGACACGGACATGAATGTGGTCATGGTTGAAGGCGGCGGCTTTATCGAGATTCAAGGTACGGCGGAAGCAGCGCCGTTTGACGATGAAACACTGGACGGGATGCTCGTATTGGCGAAAACAGGAATTGCCGCATTATTTAGGGAACAAAGGCTTGCACTGGGGCTGACATCTTGACGGAAGAGAGGGCGAGCGACTTCGTTCTCGATTTGATTTCGCAACAGGTCCTGGAGTTTGGTCAATTTACGCTCAAATCAGGCCGTCAGAGCCCGTACTTCTTCAATCTTGGAGCAGTCGATCTCGGTGATGGATTCCGGCGTTTGGGAACCGCTTACGCGGACCGATTGCGGGATCTGGAGTATGGCTTTGATGTTGTTTTTGGCCCAGCTTACAAAGGCATTCCGATTGCGGTATCGACCGCCGTAGCCATGGCTGAAGCGGGGCAACGGGTGGGTGTTGCTTACAATCGAAAAGAACCGAAAAAACACGGGGAGGGGGGAGTTTTAGTTGGCGCGCCGTTGGCAGAACGTAGGGTTGTTATTGTCGATGACGTACTAACAGCGGGTACTGCTGTATTGGAAACAGCTAGTCTGATCCGGGAAGCTGGTGGCGACTTAGTTGGAATTCTCGTCGCGCTTGACCGACAGGAGTTCGTTGAAGATGGGTCTCGTACGGCAGTCGAAAGTGTTTCGGAGAGACTGGCGGTTCCCGTGGAAAGTATTGCAGGTTTGAGCGACGTCGTTCGATGTATTCAGAACGATCCCGGGTACGCGGATACCTTGAGGAAGCTAACGAGTTACCAACGAGCGCACTGTCAAGTTTTCGAGTAGCAGCTAAACCTGAGAGTTGATCGAATAGGCTTCCAATGTTGCCTCCTTCTGCCTGTGAACTCGTGTAGGACGGCATTAACGATCCCATTGCTTTTTTCTCGGCCGCGCTCAGAACCGCTGAATTCGACGGGTCCTAATGCTGAAAATATTCTCGACGTTTTATATAGAGCGCTCGCCAATTAAAGTACCGATACCGCTATCGGTTAGGACTTCCAAAAGAAGGGCGTGAGGTACTCGACCATCGATAATGTGTGCGCTTTGAACGCCGCCTTCCACGGCATCGAGTGCACAGCGTGCTTTGGGTAACATGCCACCCTTGATTACGCCTCGTGAAATTAACGACGCAGCTTTTTTTCTGCTCAGAGACGCGATTGCGTCGTTGTTCTCGTCGAGAATACCCGGAGTATTTGTAATGAGTACAAGTTTTTCTGCGTTAATGTGTTGCGCAACACCGCTCGCGACTAAGTCCGCATTAATGTTAAGACTTTCACCGTTTGGGCCAACCCCAATGGGCGCGATCACGGGAATGAAATCGCCATCGATCAGAGACTCGAGAACTGCTTGATTTATAGATTCCACCTCACCAACTTGCCCAATGTCGATAGTTTCGGGACCGACGGAGCCTTCATTTGTTTCAGTTAATTCCATTCGTCGGGCACGGATCAGATTACCGTCTTTCCCGGTCACACCAACCGCCATTCCGCCGCTATCGTTTATCAGAGAAACAATTTCTTTATTGACCAAGCCCCCGAGGACCATTTGCACGACATCCATTGTTTCCTCGTCGGTTACTCGCATGCCCCCTATAAATCGTGTATCGATATTTAGTCGGCTGAGTAACTCTTCAATTTGTGGTCCGCCACCATGCACAACGATCGGATTCATCCCCACCACTTTCATCAAGATAACGTCTCGCGCAAAGGCTCTTTTGAGGCTTTCATCCGCCATCGCATTTCCACCGTATTTGATGACAATGGTAGAACCATGGAATCGCTGGATATAAGGCAGTGCCTCGACAAGAATCCGTGCAGTCTCTTCGTGTTCATTCATGGCATCACCAGGTTAGGATCTATATCGGTAATTGCGGTATGGAACGTATCTTTGATGCGCATTAACGCTTCCTTACTTTGCGCCTCAAAACGCAGAGTAAGCACGGGACTCGTGTTGGAGGCCCGAATCAATCCCCAGCCATCTTCGTAATCTACCCTGATACCATCGATCGTCGCAATTTCGCCGCTGTCGAAGTGATTGCTCCGTGAAAGTGCGTCAATGACATCAAATTTTTTCTTTTCCGTGGTCTCGATCTTAATTTCGGGTGTAGAAACGGTAGTTGGGAAATCCAGAAAAATATCCTCAACGCTTCGTGTTTCCACGCTCAACAATTCAAGAAGGCGCGACGCGGCGTAAAGTGCGTCGTCAAAACCAAACCAACGCTCAACGAAGCAAATGTGGCCACTAAACTCACCACCTAACAGAGCCCCGGTCTCTTTAAGCTTAGCTTTGATGTGGGAATGTCCGGTTTTCCACATCAAAGCCTTACCGCCGAGGTCATTAATGAGAGACGTCAAGTGATTACTGCATTTGACATCGAAAATGATTTCGGCGCCTGGATTACGACTTAGGATGTCCCTTGCGAATAGCATCAGTATCTGATCGGGCCAAATGATGGTGCCACAATTACTGATAACGCCCAGACGATCGCCATCTCCATCGAACGCAATGCCTAAATCGGCGTCATGGTGATCGACTGCTGATATCAGGTCCTGCAGATTCACGGGGTCGGCAGGGTCAGGATGATGATTTGGGAATTCCCCGTCCACGTCTTCGTATAGTGGGACAACATCACATCCCAGTTTCTCAAAAAGATCGGGTGCGACTAGGCCTGCGACACCATTCCCGCAATCCACAACCACCTTAAGACGGCGCGACAGTCGAATGTCGTTATAGACAACTGAAACGTAGTCGCTAAGCACGTTTGTTTTGCAATAGGTTCCGGCTCCTTCGGTGAGATTCTTGCCGATAATTCGTTGGTGCAATCGCTGAATCGCGCTTTCGGCTAGGGTCGTGCCTCCAATCATCATTTTCAGCCCGTTGTACTCGGGTGGATTGTGCGAACCCGTAACCATAATTCCCGTCCCGACCGAAGGTCGGAAGTCGGGGAATCCGAGTCGGTCAACGCAGCACGCCGCGTAATACAGCAACGGGGTTGGTACGGTCCCAACATCGATGACGTTGACTCCGCCGTCGTTCAGTCCCTCGGCTAAGGCGTGGCACAACGAAGGCGTTGAAACTCTGCCATCCCCTCCAATCACCGCGGTATTTTGCTCCTGGGACAATGCTTCGGCAGCAAATGATCTTCCTATCCAATAGACGACGTTGGGCGTCAGGTTTGTTTCAACTACCCCACGGATATCGTAGGCACGAAATATATCTGGATCGAGTTGAATATCAGATTTTGCGGCTTGACCTGCCATGGTTTATCTACTGTGCGTGTGTGGGCATGGGAATTTGCTTGCAGCTTCCGGTGAATCGGAGCGAGCTAGCTCAAAAGCGTGCACATACTATTCGTTTCGAGGTTTTCAATGCTAGGCCCTTTTCTTCGCATACAAAGAAGAAATAGCAGAAACCAACTTGTCTGCAATCTGGGCTTTAGTTGACTTATCAAAAGTGGTCTCGCCGTGTGCATGCAAAAGGGTCACCTCGTTTTCATTACTATCGAATCCGATGGAGCGATCGGATACATCGTTCACGACGATAGCATCGAGGCACTTACGTTCACGCTTACGAACCGCATTTTTGATTGGAGTTTGTGTTTCTGCTGCGAATCCCACCAAATAGGGGGGATCGGGCAATGCGGCGACGCTCGCAATAATGTCATCGTTTTCTACAAGGTCGATGGTCATCGATGATCCATCTCGTTGCAGTTTTTTTATTTTGTGGGGTTGCGAATGGATGGGTCGATAGTCGGCGACTGCGGCCACGCCGAACATGATGTCAATATCGTTCGCCAGATCGAGTACGGCCGATTTCATCTCGGCCGCAGTAGTGACACTTATTTGTTGCACTCCCCTCGGTGAAGGCAGAGCGACGGGACCACTCACGAGGCTGACGACTGCTCCAGCATCTCGTGCTGCTTCTGCGATCGCGTAGCCCTGCTTTCCAGAGCTCGCGTTCGTTATGTAACGGACGGGATCAATCGATTCCCTCGTAGGGCCTGCAGTAACAAGAACCTTAAGCCCCTCCATCGATGTCTGGATAGGGTCGGTAGTCCCGAGCAGGCGCGAAACAATATCTTCTGGCTCAAGCATTCTTCCGGGTCCGATTTCGCCGCAGGCTTGCTCGCCGTATTCGGGCCCAATGACGCGGACACCGTCAGTTTTTAGTACTCCGATATTTCTTTTCGTGGCGGTGTGATTCCACATCTCTGCATTCATGGCGGGAGCCACGATTGTGGGAGCCGTCGTCGCGAGGTAAAGGGTCGTAAGAAGATCGTCGCCCAGGCCGTGCGCCAGGCGCGCGAGAAGATTTGCTGTTGCAGGTGCTATTAGGAGAGTGTCTGCCCAACGCGCAAGTTCGATATGCCCCATTGAGCTCTCGGCTTCTAAATCCCACAAATCGGTACGTACACGATTTCCCGAGAGCGTCGTCAGTACCGTAGCTGTCACAAAATGATGTGCGGATTCCGTCATTACGGGTATGACGTCCATTCCAGCCGAGACGAGCTGCCGAACAAGTGCGGGAGTCTTGTAAGCCGCAATACCGCCGCCGATACCAAGTACGATGCGTTTTCCTTGCATTGTTCATTGTTGCGAAAATCAGGGGGGCGCGAGAATAGCACGTCATATTCTGTGGGTTGACCCCCCTTTCCAGGCCACGTTGAGGTCTGTAAGTCTTTTTCAGCTTTCGATCACCTGGTTATGACAGGTTGTTTAGTCCCCGCGTTCGATGCAGAGGGCTTGCGCGAATTGGGGCCGTTGACTTGGTTTGAAGTGAGGGCTTTGGTATAAAGCCCCACCCTTTTTCGGTGCCTCCCATGTCTCAAGTGTGTCAAGTGACCGGTAAACGGCCCATGAGTGGCAACAACGTCTCGCATGCAAACAATAGGACGCGCCGGCGATTTCTACCTAACATTCAGAGCCACCGGTTCTGGGTAGAGGGTGAGGGGCGGTTTGTGCGGCTGCGTGTTTCGGCCGCCGGCATGCGCATCATCGATAAAAAAGGTATTGAAGAAGTTCTTAAGGATATGCGTAAGCGCGGGGAGAAGGTCTGATGCGAGAAAAAATTAAGTTGGTAAGTAGTGCGGATACCGGTCATTACTACACGACGACGAAAAACAAGCGTCTAACCCCCGACAAACTCGAATTCAAGAAATACGACCCGGTGGTGCGTAAACACGTGGTGTATCGCGAAGAGAAGATCAAATAACTGCCAGAACTTCCGGAAGTTGAAACAACCCGACGTGGTGTTGCGCGGGTTTTGGAGGGTCGGCGACTGCTAGACGTCGTGGTTCGGGACCCGAGGCTTCGCTGGCCCGTGGTCGTTCCGGACAGGCTTTCCGGACTACGACTTAGCTCAGTTGACCGAAGAGCAAAGTATTTACTTCTTCGTTTCCCTAGGATGACAGCCATCGTCCACTTAGGCATGTCGGGGCGCCTTCGCGTTGTTTCGGCAAATTTGCCTGCGGGCAAGCATGATCACGTAGATTTTCGTTTCGAGGGTGATCGAGTACTGCGTCTAAATGACCCCCGTCGGTTTGGCAGTATTCACTTTTCGGACGACCCGGTCGAAGCGCACTGGTTGATAAAGAATTTAGGCCCGGAGCCTCTGAGTCGCGATTTTAGCGGCGAACACATGCACCGACTTTCTCGACGTCGCCATCAAGCAGTAAAGATGTTCATCATGAATGCGCAGGTGGTTGTTGGGGTCGGCAACATATACGCAAATGAAGCGCTCTATCGAGCGGGTATTCGCCCGCGAAACGCAGCCGGTCGGGTATCGAAAGCTCGTTATCTAGAACTAGAAAGCGCGATCCGAAGTACGTTGTCGGAAGCCATCGAGATGGGAGGAACTACTTTGAGAGACTATTTCGGGAGTGAGGGAAAGCCAGGATACTTTCGACAGAAATTATTTGTTTATGGGCGCGAAGGGGAAGAGTGTCGACGATGCTCAACGGAGTTAAAGGGGATTCGGTTAGGGCAGCGAGCGACCGTATATTGCCCAACTTGTCAGCATTAACGGCGAGAGAGAAAAATGCAGCTGACGAATGGCTTTTGTCATGCATCTGTCCGGGGCAGACCAGTTTCTCTCAGGATTGAGCCTGTTCTTTGTAATAGTCCACGATCGCAGGGTGAACGAAATTGGATATGTCGCCGCCTAATGCTGCAATCTCGCGAACTCGTGACGAAGATAGGAAAGACCACTTGTGCGCGGTAGGTAGAAGAACATATTCGATATCTTGATCCAAAGATTGGTTCATGGACAGCATTTGAAATTCGTAATCGTAATCGGTCAATGTACGAAGTCCTCTCAATACGAACCGAGTGTTCTTCGAACGCACGTAGTCGACTAACAACCCATTAAAACCTTCGACAGTGATCTGATCGCCAAGATGGCCAAGTGCTGCGCGGCAGAGTTCCATTCGCTTGGCAAGGTATGTCGTTGGATCTTTATCGACAGACGTTCCTATCGCGACGACCACGTGATCAAAGAGGCTTAGCGCTCTCTCGACAATGTTGGTGTGCCCGTGAGTGATGGGGTTGAAGCTTCCTGGATAAACTACTGATGACACGCTTGGACTCCAATATTCGCGGCGATACTAGCCCAACACCCTATTGGTCACAAACGTGGGGTTCGAAGACGCAACAAGGTGAAACTTACTTCACCGGCGAACCCTTTTTTCTCTACCTCATAGTTGGGATGCTCAAATTCCGCTTTGCGCGGTCGTTCTAAATAAACAAGGGCAGGGCCCTCGAGATGATCGGGTAGTAGATCCAGAGTCTGGAGATGTAGCTGGCTCTCGAATGGAGGATCCAAGAAAACGATATCCCAGCTTTCTGTTTGATGTTTGAGCCAACGAGAGGCGTCGCAGCATACGATTGTCGTTGCTACTTCGAGCGTCGCCGCCGATTTTTTTAGTTCCGCGACCACTTGCTGGTCAGAATCTACGAACGTTGCTTTAGCTGCGTCGCGGGAAAGGGCTTCAAAGCCCAGCGCTCCAGTGCCGGCATATAAGTCCAGAACTCGTGCGCCCGAAATTTCTAGATTGAGCCAGTTGAATAGTGACTCCCTTACACGATTAGGGGTTGGGCGTAGACCTTCGGCATTCGTAACAACGAGCTTTCGTCGTTTCCACTTACCACCGATAATGCGGACGGTATGGCGTTTATTTGATGGCACAAAGGGATAGTGGGAGAAAAAGGCGAAAAAAACGAGGGGTTGCGAAGGCGTTGGAATCGGTCACTCGAGAAAACCCGTCGATCGATTTATAGCGGCATCGGGAATCTTATTCCGGGCAAAAAAAGTATCGGCGGGGATGTTTTGTTGGACCTGGAGAGAAGCTTACTGACCACCGACGTCGGCGTTGGCGCAACCGACGCAATTATTGCGACTCTCGAGAAACGCCTATCACGTCAAGAACTTTCGGATCCAGAGATGCTCCGTCAAGCGCTCCGGGTTGAATTAACTGAAATAGCGCGTCCTCTAAGCAAGGTTTTTGAAATTGGCTCAGCGAGGCCGTACGTAGTGCTTCTTATCGGCGTAAATGGGGCTGGAAAGACGACTACGATTGGCAAGTTGTCCAAGCACTTGCAAGTCGAGGGGTTTTCAACGCTGCTAGCAGCGGGGGACACTTTTCGAGCGGCTGCAGCTGAGCAGATTGAAGCGTGGGGGGCTTCAAATAACGTTCCGGTTGTATCCCGAAGCTCGGGCGCTGATAGCGCGGCTGTAATTTACGATGCGATAGAAACGGCAAAACGTCGGAGCATAGACGTCGTGTTGGTGGATACGGCAGGTCGATTGCAAGCGAAGAAAGGACTGATGGATGAGTTATCTAAGATAAAACGCGTGATCGCTCGTACCGACGAAACTGCGCCTCATGAGTGCCTTTTGGTGATTGACGCAAATGTCGGACAAAATGCTGTCTCGCAACTCCAAGAGTTCGACGATGCCGTGGGGGTGTCTGGCCTGGTGGTTGCTAAGTTGGATGGATCGGCTAGGGGCGGCATTCTGTTTTCGCTTGCGTACGCGCAAACTTCGCGGGACTGCACACCGGTTTACTTTGTGGGCCTCGGCGAGTCGGCGGAGGACTTGGAACCGTTCAATCCGGATGCTTTCGTCGATGCATTACTAGCATCATGAGTAAGATCGAATTTCTGAGGGTCACGAAGCGATTTGAGGGTGGCGGCGAAGCGCTGAAAGACGTATCTCTGGTTTTCCCCGAAGGGACCATGACATTCTTGACTGGTCACTCTGGGGCGGGAAAGAGCACGTTCCTCCGATTGCTCTTAAGGGCGGACAATCCAACGCGCGGCCAGGTATTTGTTAACGATGTCAACATTGCCAAGTTACCTTCTAGAAAAATTCCGACGTACCGTCAGAATCTCGGCGCAGTATTTCAGGACCATCACTTACTGGCGGAACGTAGCGTATACGAAAACGTAGCGCTTCCTCTCAGAGTCGCGGGAATGCGAGAGCAAGACATCGGGAGAAGGGTTCGAGCGGCACTGTCGCGTGTAGGCCTGCTCGAGAAGGAACGGTTCGGAACGCGGGCTCTTTCAGCAGGCGAAGAGCAGCGAGTGGGAATTGCCCGAGCCATAGTCAACAGACCTAAAGTACTTCTTGCTGATGAGCCAACGGGAAACTTAGATCCGGCCTTGTCGCGTGACATCATGACATTGTTCGAACAATTTAATCAGATTGGAACGACCGTCATCGTGGCGAGCCATGATAGGGAATTGATAGACCTGATGGGCTTCCGGATTGTTGAGCTAGCTGGGGGTTGTGTCGTGCGCGATGACCAAGTGACAAGTTTGGACGAACGGAAGGATAGTGGCGGCTAACGAACCATGGCCTAAGTCGAAGCGGCCTATTGCAGCTTTCTTTCGAGATCACGCTGGCGTCATTCGGGACAGTTTTCGCTACACGAGCCATCGTTTTGGTACGAGCTTGTTGGTGTGGCTTTTGATTGGTACCGCGATGTCCGCGCCTGCGGGCCTCTACTTGATCCAAAGAAATATCGAAGTGATCTCGAGACAATGGGATAGCCTCAATAGCTTTTCGGTTTATTTCAAAGTCGGGGCGTCGGCCGGCGATGTGGAAGCATTGGCTCAACAGATGCGGAACCAAATTGAAATAAGGGCGGTTACAACGGTCACCCCGGAAGAAGCCTTAGACGAATTTAGTTCGTACATAGAGATCGTGGATGCAATGACACTACTCCATTCCAATCCTTTGCCCGCTTCTGCGAGAGTCACTGTTGCCGATGACGTATCCGTTGCGCGCCTTAGTGAACTCGCATCGCAATTTGAAGCGGCAGATGCAGTCGAAGAAGTTGTTGTTGAAAGTTCTTGGCTTGGGCGGTTGAAAGCGATTAACGAGCTCGTCGTTCGGCTGGGTTGGGTACTCGGTATTTTGTTTGGCACCGGTGCGATACTCATCACTGCGGCTTCCGTTCGCCTTGCACTTGAGATGCGCGTTGAAGGAATCAAGGTACTCAAACTAGTTGGAGCAACGAATGCATTCATTAAAAGACCGTTTTTATACTTCGGCGTGATATACGGGTTTGGCGGATCGTTGGTCGCTGCGATGGTCGTGTCAGCAGCCCTCATCTTGCTCGAAGCCCCTTTCGGCGCCCTGTGGTCAAGCTATGGTGAAATGGTCAATTTTCAGGGCGATGAACCTGCGTTCTATATTGGACTTGTCCTTGTTGGAGTGATTATGGGTGTGGCAGGAGGATTAGTCGCTTCAAATCAACGACTTAGGGAAATAAATATCCATTAATCAAGGGATTAGGCGTGTTAGCACTCGTAGCATGAGAGTGCTAAAATGCCGGTTCGTTGTTGTCGGGGTTATACAGTTGAGTACGGACGTTTTGTTACTGGAAAACGTGTCGCCAGGTCGAGACTTGGATGCATATATCCAGACAATCAATTCACTTCCCATACTGACCCCGGAACGGGAACGGGAGCTGGCAGAACGTCTTTTTAATGACGATGATCTCGAAGCGGCTCGCGAGCTTGTACTTTGTCATCTGCGCTTTGTTGTCCACCTTGCTAAAGGTTATCGGGGGTATGGATTGCCGATCGGTGATCTTATCCAGGAAGGTAATGTTGGTCTCATGAAGGCGGTAAAGCGCTTCGACCCGTCCTTCGGCGTGCGGCTAGTGTCTTTTGCTGTTCATTGGATTAAGGCGGAAATCCATGAGTTTGTGTTGCGTAATTGGCGGGTCGTTAAAGTTGCGACGACCAAGGGACAGCGCAAATTATTTTTCAACTTGCGGAATCGTAAGAAATCACTTGGTTGGCTAACGGCAGAAGAGACCCAAGCCATTGCGGAGGACCTTGGGGTCGAAGCAAAGGTCGTAACGCAGATGGAAGGGCGATTGGCCTCCCGCGATATCGGATTCGACGGTGATGACGCTGACGATGGAGATCGTAGTAATAACCTCGGCGCGCCCGCTCATTTTCTCAGCGATGAAGGGCAAGATCCCGCAGATATAGTGGCGGAAGAAGATTGGGCACAGCAGTCTGAAGCGAAACTACGAGATGCGTTGAACCAGCTCGACGAGCGCAGTCGGAACATCCTCTCTAGTCGCTGGCTCGCTGAAGACAAAATCACGCTACAAGAACTGGCAAAGCACTATGGTGTTTCTGCCGAGCGGATACGCCAGCTTGAGCAAAATGCCATGAAGAAACTCAGAACGCACATAATAGAGGCAGCTTAGGTTCGGGTTTAGCGTAGGCCGATAACTCCTTTGAGAGGAGTATTAGTTTTATAGGGCTGGCTACTGCTACCCTAAAAACAAGAAAATGATCTTCTCAAAGCCAGCTTTTATCCGTCGTCGTGGACGGATCACAAAAGCGCAGCTAGGTGCGCTTGGTCGTCTGGATCAATTCTTGATGGATCCGGCTGTTGACGCGAAAGCCGCATTTAACCGTAGAGCCCCGACAGCTCTCGAAATCGGTTTCGGGATGGGCCACGCGTTGGTTCATTTTGCGGGCTGTCATCCGGAGTGGAATTGCATCGGAGTGGATGTATATCGTCCAGGGATCGGATCACTTGTCCTTCAATGTGAGGGACAAAGCGTCAGGAATGTGCGTATTGTGGAAGCCGACGCTGTATCTGTTCTAGAACGACTGGAAGACAATTCCATCGAGCTGATGATGGTTTTCTTCCCCGATCCATGGCCGAAAAAGCGCCACCACAAACGACGGCTTATTACCGGGACATTTGGTCAGTTGGCGACGAGGAAACTGAAGGTGGGTGGACGCATGCGGCTTGCGACAGATTGGGTACCCTACGCTGAAACGATCCTTGAAGCCCTTAAAGATAATCCCAAGCTTCAAGGCGGCGTATCGGAACGCTGGCCGTTACGCCCTGAGACCAAGTTCGAGGAGCGAGCCCGACGGCTTCGACGTCATGTTCAAGACTTTTGTTACACGAAAGTAGGCTAAACCTATTCGTCGTTGGGATGGATCAAGAACATTCGTTCGTCAGATTTTAGTTGAGGAATTGGCCAACGATAGAATCTAGTTGGGCGTAGCCTCTATCCGTGGTCTGGAGCCGATTCGGTTGCATGAGCTCCCACGACACGAGTCGGTCAACAACGTCAGAAATAACTTCGTAGGAAAGGCCGGTTGTTTGGGAAAACAGTGACGTTTCGACCCCGCCAGTAAGTCGGAGTGCGTTCATCATGAATTCAACCGGCAGTTCGTCGGGTGACACCTCGACGATCTGAGTGGAGGCGCCGGAGAGATATAACCTCGGTTGGCGCGGTTTCACGGTGCGGATGACTTTCCCGTGTCGCTCAGTTTTGCCGTGCGCACCAGCGCCAATTCCGAAGTAGTCCCCAAAACGCCAGTAATTCACGTTGTGAAGGCAACGAGAACCATCGCGACCGAAGGCGGAGACCTCGTATTGCGAATACCCGTTTTCCTTCAATAATCGTCGGCCAGTGTTGCTCATATCAGCCCGTAGGTCGTCTGAAGCCAATGTAGGCGGTCGGCGATGGAATTCGGTCCGAGGTTCGATAGTCAATTGATACCAGGACAAATGATCGGTCCCGAAACTTATGGCATGTTCCAGATCAATCATGGCGTCGTCTAGGCTTTGTCCGGGCAATCCAAACATGAGGTCGAGGTTGACGCTATCAAACCCTGCCTTCAAGGCGTTTTCAGTAGCGTTCGACGCGTCGTCGGAGTTATGGACCCGGCCTAGATTGTCGAGTTGTTGAGGGTCGAAGGATTGCACACCAATAGAAATTCGAGTTATTCCTGCGTCCAAATACGCGTCAAAACTTTCGTGTTCCAGAGCCCCCGGGTTGGCCTCCATGGTGATTTCGGAAGTGTTTCGACGATCCACCAATTGTAGAAATCGGGCAAGGGAGTTTGCGGAAAATAAACTCGGTGTCCCGCCGCCCAAATAGATCGTGTTGATGTTTTCTCTCGTGGAATCTAGCTCTTTCTTGAAGTCATCAATTAAGCGAGATATGTAGTTTGTTTCATCCAATTCGCCATGGAGCGGATGGGAGTTGAAATCACAGTAGGGGCATTTCCGCACGCACCACGGGAAATGGGCATAAAGGCCGAGCCCCATCATTCTTGCCCCTGTCGGTGTTGAATCGATCGAATCAGATTCACGGCGGCGATTGCGCGGTGGCTTAGGCGATTCTTCAATTCTGGCTCCATCTGTGCGGCAGTTATTTGGAATTCGTCCGCAACAAAAATAGGGTCGTAACCGAAACCGTTGTCCCCCCTTGCCTCCTCCGCAATTTTTCCGTGCCACTCGCCAGAAACTACGATCGGCGTCGGGTCTTGTCTGTGAAGCAGGAAAACGAGTGTGCAATAAAAATACGCCCGCCGACTACGGGAGTTGCCAAGGGCTTCTAAGAGCTTCAGGTTGTTCTGTCGGGAGCTCGCTAGTTGACCAGCGTAACGCGCCGAATAAATCCCTGGAGCACCGTCCAGCGAAGGAACGACCAACCCCGAGTCGTCCGCAAATGCTGGTAACGAGGTCAGGCGACTCGCGTGACGCGCCTTGATCAAGGCGTTTTCTACGAAGGAAGTCCCGGTTTCTGAGGCGGGGGTTATCTCATATTTCGACTGCGGTAACAGCTGAAATTTCGTAGGGGCGAGCAAAAGATTAAGCTCTTCGAGCTTGCCTTTGTTGCCACTGGCGAGGACGGCGGTTTGAATGGGCATCCCTTCACTCATGCGCTATCAATTACGCCTGGAAAATAACAGATCCGATCAAATTAGCGTGGTCATTTCTTGAGGTTAGCCCGCCCGAGACATTCTTTTCTGACAACGAGAAATAACGTCTTCGGGTCACGATACCCGACCGAGTCGATAAAATGCGGTTGCGCCAAAAAGATTGGGGAACCGTTTCATTAGGGGACCTGCTCTGTAAGAAGAACTAAAAACTAGTCGTTGGACAATACGCAATTGCTTTTCGGCGCAGAGTTGCTCGAAGTCCAAGAATGTGCAGGGACGAATATTGGGGGTATCAAACCAGCGGTGGGGTATTGGTTGAGATACTGGGAATTTGCCACTCGTAAACATCCTCACGCGGTGGCCCCAATAGCCGAAATTGGGGAACGTCACAATGCACTCTTCGCCAATCCGTAACATCTCATCTAGTAACCGTTGGGGTGAATCGACTGCTTGAAGCGTCTCGGTCATTATCACCATATCGAAACTTTTGTCGGGAAAGCGTTCGAGGCCTTCATTTAGATCGTGTTCAATGACGTTGACCCCACGTCGGATGCAGCCGCTGATTTCGTCCGAGTCGTTTTCAATGCCGTAACCCAGAATGTTCTTAGCCTTTGCCAGGTGTTCCAACAAATCGCCACTCCCGCAACCAAGATCGAGTACACGGGCATCGCTCTTGATAAGGTTCGCGATAATTCTTAGATCCTCTCTCATAAAGCGCTTTCTCGTGCGATGCGGCTCATGTAGGCCCGTAAAACGTCGAAATAGCGGGGTATTGGCAATAGGAAAGAGTCGTGCCCGTGAGTCGATTCAATGGTAGTGCTTACGACGTCTTTACCGGCAGCGATTAGTGCGTCGACGATTGCACCTGAACGTTCGGGCGCAAATCGCCAGTCGGAGGTAAACGAAGCAACAAAGAATTTCGCGCGTGCATTTGCAAGCGCTCTTACGAGGTCGTCATCGAATTCACGTGCGGGATCAAAGTAATCAAGGGCTCGGGTCATGAGTATGTAAGTATTCGCGTCAAATATTTTCGAGAACGTTTCCCCCTGATAGTGGAGATAACTTTCTACCTGAAATTCGACGTCCTGCCCGAGCGAAATGTCTCCGGACTTTAACTCTCGACCAAATTTATCACCCATTGAGTCGTCGGATAGGTACGTGACGTGTCCAACCATTCGCGCCAACCCGAGACCTCTTTCGGGATTTACTCCGGAAGTTTGATAGTGCCCTTCGTTAAATTCTGGATCGCTGGAAATCGCGAACCGTGCAATTTCGTTAAACGCGATGTTTTGTGCGGATAGCTTTGGTGTGCAAGCTATAAGTAAGGCGTGTTGCACTCGGTCCGGGTAATCAATAGCCCACTGCATTGCCTGCATGCCGCCGAGACTTCCACCGATGACGGCGGCGAACGTAGTTATCCCCATTGCCTCCGCTAGCATGTACTGAGTTTGGACCCAATCTTTAACAGTTACTGTGGGGAAGGTGGGGCCGTATATTTCACCTGTATCTGGATTAATAGAAGTGGGTCCGGTGGTTCCGTGGCAGCCGCCAAGGTTGTTAAGGCTCAACACGAAAAAGTCATCGGTATCGATCGGTTTGCCGGGGCCTATGCAGTTGTCCCACCATCCTGGTCTTGTGTCTTCGCGAGAATGATAGCCAGCGGCATGATGGTGACCGGACAAAGCGTGGCAGATTAGGACAGCGTTGTTGCGCTTTTCGTTGAGCCTCCCATAGGTTTCGTACACGACTTCAAATCCAGGCAATGTTGCGCCGGATTGCAGCGTAAACGACGAGTCAAACCGTTGGGATAGAGGCTTGACCAACCCAACGGAGTTGCCGGGCGTCTCTTCGGCCATACAAAACAAGAACCAATACGGGAAATCGGACGCGGAGTCTAAATCACCCCTTCTCTAAGCACCAATCGGCAAGAAAGTTGGTCTTTACAGAAGCAAGCCAGGGAGAAGCCATTGTTGAATTAACCAAAGAACGACGATCGTGATCATCGGTGACAGGTCGATTATGCTAATGGATGGCAATAATTTTCGTGCCGGACGCAATATTGGTTCGCAAATTTGATTGAGTAGCATCGTCGCCGGGGATCGTGACCCGTGGATGATGCCAAACTGAACAAGCCAGCTTAGGGCGATCATGATGAAAATCGCAAAGAGAAAAATCGAGACGAGCAGATCAAGAGTTTGGTATAGCTCGTAACTAATCAATGTCCACCAAGAAAAATCTCTGTCACGCATAAGTAGGTCGGTGAGATCGGCAAGTGTGTAGGCCATCACACTAGCGGCAAACGAAGCTAAGTCTAAGTTTCTGTACGTTGGTAATACGTGGCGGAATACTCTCAATACGGGATTCGTAAAACGAACAATTGCGCTTGAAATCGGGTTGTAGAAATCGGCTTGGACAGCCTGTAGGACAAAACGCATCAAGAAGAGGAACGCGAAAACGCTCAAGACCAGTCGCACGACGAATAGGATCGGCTCAAGCATCGTCATTATCGGCCGCTAGTGATAATTCAATAGATCGCTCGTGGGCTTTAAGAATGGCGCGAATGAGGATCTCTTGCATG